>JAIXOS010000146.1 GCA_027486695.1 Chitinophagaceae bacterium
ATGTTTACAGGTATTGCATAAGAATAACCTGCATACGATCCTGTAGGAGAAGCTATTGCTGAGTTGATGCCAATGAGCTCGCCATTGGTATTAATCAATGCGCCTCCACTATTTCCGGGGTTTACTGCCGCATCAGTTTGGATAAACGATTCTACCGGGGTGCGCACTTCGCCATTACGGCCATTAATGCCAATACTGCGCGATTTGGCACTAACAATTCCTGCCGTTACAGTTACATCAAGATTTAATGGATAACCAATTGCTAATACCCACTGACCAAGCTTAGCTTCGTCGCTGTTGCCATATACCAAATAGGGTAGGCCTTTACCTTCTATTTTTATTACCGCCAAATCGCTACTTGGATCGGTGCCGATAACTCTAGCTTTATAACTTTTTTTATTGGGTAGGGTTACGTTAATTTCGTCTGCATTTTCAACTACGTGGTTATTGGTAATAATATACCCGTCTTCTGTAAAAATGACACCACTTCCACTTGCTTTTTGTTCCGGAATGGTTTGTACCCTAGGTCCGCCAAAAAAATCGCCAAAAAAATCGTCACCAAACATATCGCCAAAAGGGTTGGTTCTTTTTTGGTTATTGGTAATTTGACGGGCTTTGGTGCGGGTTTTAATGTGTACTACTGCCGGTGTAGCCGATGTTGCAGCCGCCGTGAAATCAACACCACTTGCAGCACCGTAATTGTTTTTTTCAAAAAAACCGGCATAGTTTACCGGTAATTTATCAGGACTTTGTATGCCTGCGTAACTGCTTGATACCCATTTACTGTAGCCATAAACGCTAACAATCGCTGTGGTAGCACTGATGCCTACAATGGCTAACATTGATTTTACATTCATGTTTATCTGTTTTTTTATTTTTTATTCAAAAGATGTGCCTAATGGTGTGCAAGTAAGCAAAACTGAATTAAAGTCAGTAGGTAACTATAAGTATTTAACAAATATTTGGTTTGTTGAACAGTCAATGCATTGGTTTTCATTGTTTTGAAGGTAATGATGGCGAAGTTTGTGCCAGAGTGGAATATGTAAAAGTGACAATTTTTCAGTCGTTCATCTCGGCTTAATTGAGTTGAATGAAATCGGGTTTTTTAATATATTGGCTGTTGTATCTGAAACGCAATCCTGAAATTAACGATATTTTCCACGCAGGCATTGCTAAAGTGGTACGTGGAAAATACATGGCTTTTAATTCGATGGTTCCAAATACCAAGTTTTCGTTTCTGCTTCTAACTCCGCCGCCAAGTGCCGAGTAAAAATCGCCTTTCGTAAACGACTGTGTATAATTGTGTAAGTAAGTGAAATTGGTAAATATGAATGGTGCAAATTTAAATCCGAGCCAAGTCCAAGTGTTGAATAGCACATTTTCGCAATTGATGGTGTAGCGACCACAAGCTTTCATACTATCGTTGCCGGCAAACCTTGGCAGTCCAAATTGGCTGTTTAAGCGAAGCAAGTCGGTATTAGAAGCGTTGAAAATTTGTGCGGCACTACCACTTAAAAAATGTCGTACATGCCATTTGCTACTGCCCAAATGTTTGAGCTTGGATATTGATTCGAAGCCAACCAACACCGATGCGTCTTCCACCGTTTGCCGGTGAACATAGCCACCAAGTTTGATGGTATAATTAAAATATTTGCCGTGAGAGTTAACCACGCTTTTTTGAAATTCGCTAGCTGCATACCAACGGTTATTAGCCGATTGTTGGCTGTAGCCACCCACTACGGAAAAATGGAAGCCTTCGGGTAAATCTTCGTATCTGCCGAAGCCGTAGATGTAATTGGTTTTGAAGTGGTTTTGTTTGAAAATGGTGTACGAAGCCAAGGCAAAAGTATGGTTGCTGAACGCGGGATTAAATATTTTTTGGTAGGCAGTGGGTAGCAGGCTAAACTGCTTAACAGCTGTACGGATAGCCACAAAATGTTTGGCTTTGCGATATTGTGTTTCGTTAAAAAGTTGTTTACAGCTAATGTTGTAGCCAATCCAAGTATCGAATAAGCGCAAATTATATGAATAGAGTTGGTTGTACAAAGAATCAAAATGGTATTGATTATTTGTAAATCGATGGGAATATTCGGCTTCACCGGTCCACATAGAATAAGGGCTAACAAGTGGTAATTCGGCTTTTATGTACCAATTGGTTTCTTCGCGCTTGCAATTGGTGTAGGCATTGCCAAGGGTAGCGGCGCCTAGCGAAAAATTAAAAAAGCTGCCGGCAAAATTGCGTTTGGTATAATTGAAGCCCATACTGTGTTTGCTTTGTCGTTCCAAATCAACATAGTTTTGAATGGTCAATTGATCGCCAAGGCCTAAAAAGTTGTCGTTTTTTATTTCTAAAAAAGCATTGGTGGTATTGGCACTTCCGGCGGCACTGTATGGAAAAACATCTTTGTATACCACAATTACATCTACAAAGTTAGTATCTAAAGCATAGGGTTTTACCAATATTTGGGCGTCTTGCAAATACGGTAATTGGCGCAAATATCGGTCGTTGTCGGCCAAATCGATTGGTGAAAAAGCATCTTGCTCGCGCACAAACAAATTGTTGCGAATGATGCGTTTTTTTGTATTGGTATGCAGTGCATTGCCAATGTCGGCGATGAAAGTGTTGGTATTGTTGTTGGCCGTATCGGATATGGATGTTGCAAAACTGATGGGCTGTATCCAAATGCGGTGAATGATTTTGCCTTTGTATTGACAATAGGGGAGTAGGTTATTGGCTGCTGGAGTGAAATTTTCCGGTTCGTTGTGTATGGCGATGCTTTTGCCAATTTTTCCAAGCAATCCCTTTTTTTTGGCTAAGAAAAAAGTATCGGATGGTTGACGAGAGGTTGTGACTTTGCCTGCCTGCTGCTGCGACAACACAATGAGTGGTAATGTACAGTATACAATCCACAAACAAACCGTGGTTTTAAGGGAGGCAGGCATTCGCAAATATTGATGGTTGGTATAAACCCCTATAAAGCTACAAAAACTCTGCCATTATAAAATGTTAACCTAAGGAAATAGAAAAAATGATTGGTCGGGAGGAAGAGAAAAGCCCCTTATAGCACCGAATGCGTTAGGAATTGGAGTGAATACCCCACAGCTGCCAATCCTGCGAAGGTTGGCAGCGAGGAGTAGCAACGGAAAGTCCGACCCGTAGGGGAACGCCCCTAGCTTTTTAAAAAACAATTCTCAATTGTGTATCATGAACAAAGCCTAGTCGAAAGGAGTAAGCACGCTGATTTTTGTGCCGATAGTTTATGCTAATTGGGCATTGAATTGCTTGATTTTGTGCAGCAACTGTTCGCTAACAGGGGTAACAGGCAAACGCAAAATATTTTCAATAATACCTTGGGTAAATAAACTTGCTTTAACGCCGGCAGGATTGTTTTCTTCGAACAAAAGGTTATAGCCTTCCAATAATGAAAAATGGATTGCACGGGCTTCGGCAAATTTGCCTTGCAGGGCAAGGTTCACCATGGTAGAAAATTGTTTAGGCCATGTATTGGCAGCTACGCTGATAACACCGTCGAATCCAAGGGCTATTTGAGGTAAAATCAATGCATCGTCGCCACTCACCACCAAAAAGTCGGCGGGTTTGTTTTTCATGATTTCCATGCATTGGTTCATGTCGTCGTGGGCTTCCTTAATTCCGGCAATATTGGCTACTTCGTTGGCCAATTTAATTGTGGTAGCTGCGGTAAGGTTACGCCCCGTGCGGCCCGGAACATTGTAAAGCAGCAATGGCAAAGGGCTACTTTCGGCCAAAGCTTTGTAATGTTGAAACAAGCCGTCTTGCGATGGTTTGCTGTAATAAGGTGATGCACTTAGTACAGCAACCGCACTACTGAGCGGAAAAGATTGCAATTCGTTTACCAATTCGTGGGTATTGTTGCCACCGATACCAATAACAATTGGAGCACGGTGGTTAACAATTTCGGTAGTAAATGCAACAATGTCTTTTTTTTCCGATTTGTCCAAAGTGGGTGTTTCGCCGGTAGTTCCAAGCGTAACTACGTAGTTAACACCACTATTGATAACATAGTGGATGAGTTTTTCGAGGGCGTTGAAATCTATTTGACCGTTTTGAGTAAAGGGTGTAACCAATGCAGCACCGGTGCCTGAGAGTGTTGATTTGAGCGACATTTATAATTCTTCTAAAGATGTTTGATGTTAATGATTATTCTTTGATAGCTGCATTTTGCAATTCGGCTTGTTCGTTTTCTTGCCAAAAACCCATTTGGCAGTATTTGTTGATGCGCAGGTTAATGCGTTCATCGGGCGAGTAGCTTTTTACTTCGTCCAAGGCTTTTTTTATTTCTTGTTTTAATAAAACCGCCGCCTCGTCGTAATCCCAATGTGCGCCACCTACCGGTTCGGGTACTATTTCGTCGACAAGCTTAAAGCCCTTCATGTCAATTGATGTCAGGCGCAATTGTTCGGCGGCTACTTCTTTTTTGTCGGATCCACGCCAAAGTATAGAACTACAGCCTTCGGGCGAAATAACGGTATACCAAGTGTTTTCCATCATCAATGTTTTATCGCCCACGCCAATGCCGAGTGCACCACCGCTTGCCCCTTCTCCAATGATTACACAAATTATGGGTACTTTTAGACGAATCATTTCGTAAATATTGCGGGCAATTGCTTCGCCTTGGCCTCTTTCTTCGCCTTCAAGACCTGGGAACGCGCCCGGTGTATCAATCATGGTAATGACCGGCTTGTTGAATTTTTCGGCCAATTTCATTAAGCGCAATGCTTTACGGTAACCTTCCGGTTTACTCATGCCAAAATTGCGTAATTGACGGGCTTTGGTGTTTATGCCTTTTTGGAGGCCGATAAACATCACCGTTTGTCCATCGAATTGGGCAAATCCGCCCACCATAGCTTTGTCGTCGGCAAAATTGCGGTCGCCATGTAGTTCCACAAAATTGTCGGCTATTTTGCTAATGTATTTAAAGGTGTAAGGCCTGTCGGGGTGGCGGCTCAGTTGAACCCTTTGCCAAGGGGTAAGTTGTTCTGTTATTTCCCTGCGTTTGTCTACAATACTATCTTCTAATTGTTGTAGGGTAGAGGAGTAATCTATTTTGGGATTTTTTTCGGCTAGCTTTTTGGTTTGCTCAATTTGCTCGTACAAATCTTTAATGGGCTGTTCGAAGTTGAGAAACTGTCGGTTCGGGTACTGCGGCATAATGATAATCTTAGTGATTGAGGTGGTAAAATTAAGGGTAGAATTTTTTTTTAAAAATATTTGTTTGGTAAAAATAATTCTCCCTATATTTGCACTCCCGAAACGGTAATAAGGTTGCTGAAAAGTAGCTAAAACCGATAAAGGATCGGTAGTTCAGTTGGTTAGAATGCCGCCCTGTCACGGCGGAGGTCGCGGGTTCGAGTCCCGTCCGGTCCGCAAAAGCCCCAGTTTTTTCTGGGGCTTTTTTGTTGCTTTTTTTTGAAATTGTCAAGGACCGTGAATTTGAGTCAAGTTCAAAAGTTGTGGATGATTGTCAATTTTATAATTTTCATCTTGTCGGTATTTAAGGAACTTCTTTTTGTAAGTATATAATTAACCCAAGTTGCTATTTAGAGAGTAATTTTCTTCAAGGTAAAAGCTAAAATAAACA
>JAIXOS010000228.1 GCA_027486695.1 Chitinophagaceae bacterium
CCAGCTAAAACAGCTTAACAAAATGGCCATAAAGCATAATCTACAGCTCGTCCAAATTTAATCTGTCCATAGGATTGAAGCGAATACCCCACAGCCGCCAATCCTGCTAAGGTTGGCGGCGAGGAGTAGCAGCGAAAAGCCCGACCCGAAGGGGAATGCCCTAATAACATATGCAGCTACTTATGTTGTATTACCACATGGTATTGTGGAACACTTATGGATTTTTGCCACTTTGAATGATGCCAAACAGCACTGAAATAACGGCAAAAATCAGTAAAACATGAATGAAGTAGCCAATATGAAACTGCAAGAACCCGAGTGCCCACAGCACAACCAATACTACGGTGACTATATAGAAAGTTCGGTGCATGGTTCGTTTTTTTAAAAAGTGTACCGAAAATTAAATGCACCCTCAAAATAAAGCCCTCCGCCAGAAAATAGGTCTACAAAAGGCTTAAAGTCCATGCCAATGTTCAGGGGTATTTGTTTGAATTTGTATTCTATTCCTAGAATGCCATCTATACCCACCACCGTAGTAGCATTGTAAGCATAGTTATTGCGATGGTAGTAGTAGCCACCATTGTCGTTAAAAAAGCCCACGTGAGCCCCGGCACCATATTCGAATAAAAAGTTGCTAGAATTGTTGATAGGAACGTGTTTTTCAATGAGTCCTGTGATGATAAAGCTTCGGTATCCGAGACCTAAAATCCCTTCTAGTGCAGTAGAAGAAGTGGCAAAATGTTTTAAAGTAATGCCACTAGCGAGTCCTCCTGCACGTATTCCAAGCCCAGTACGAAAGGGTTGCGCCCGAAGGACAATTGTACTGAAACAACTGCAAATAAATAAAGTCCAAAAGAATGCTTTCATAAAGGTGGTTTTAAAAGTGAAAAATGGTGAGAGCGTGCCTTTGTAAGCTACCCAAGTATTAACTTAAATGTGCCCGCAAGCACCAAGCCATTTTTTCGTGTTTTTCAAATAAGTTGGATATAAAGTTGCCTGTGCCTACATCTTTACAATCGTTGGTAATAGCGCTAATGTTTTCGCGCAGATGGATGATGATGCTTTCATGGTCGGCAAGCAGTTCTTTGATAAAGCCTTCGCTATCGTTTTTTTCTCTCGATATTTCGGAAAGGTGGGTAAGGCTTAAAAATGCTTGAAGGGTAGCAGGGGCATAGTGTCCAAGTGCACGGATACGCTCGGCTGTATCGTCGATGATGGTATACAGCAAGTGGTACTGTGTTTCAAAAAAAAGGTGTTTGTTGTAAAAGTCGGCTCCTTCCACATTCCAATGGGCATTTAGTGTTTTGGTAGCTAGGATAAACGTGTCGGAGAGTACTTTGGCCAAGGCGGTTGCAACGGGCTGAGTATTTTTTTTAGTAATGCCAATATTTGTTTTCATAAAAAGAAATGAGTGTAACGGTTAAAAAATTTCTGTACTGATAATGAGCTGAGAGCCGGGGTATTGAATAGCGGCTTCGTCTTCGGCTGTCAGAAATATTTTAATGGGTTTGAAGGGCGAAGCAGTTTGGAAAGTGGCTTTTAAGTTGTTGGAAGTTTTAATTTGTCCAATATTTTGAATAAGGTGGTTTTCGGTTTCTATCCATACCACATACATTTTTTTGGGTGGTTCTAGGCGGGTAGGTTCTGCCAAATAGTTCAATTGTACTTGCACCACGTAATTGCGGTTTTTGTCGCGTTTAATGGTGGCATAACCCCGTGCTGCCGGCACAACGCTAGATGTGGCAAATGCTGCTTTGCGCGCGCAAGCGGTAACAAAGAGCCATAAGCAGGCGCACAATAACACATAAAAAGCGGGGTTACGATAGGTAAAAAATTGTTTAAAATGCATAGTAGTAAGTTTTAAGGTTGGCTTGATGGTTTATTGATGTTTGTTGGCAAGTGCCGAAATAGATTTGCCCAATTTGTCCAAATCGTTGTTGAAGTCTATTTTAAAGCTTTCCCATTTGTCTTTGGTAATGCTTTTGTTGGCATTTATTTTGGTTTTCATTTGTGTGTTTTTTTCATAGAGTTCGTCCAATTCTTTCTCATATTTTACTCTCATGTCTTTTTTGTCGGTTTGTAATTTAGCTTTCAGCGCAGCCATTCGTTGTTCGTTTTCAAAAAGGGTAGCTTCGGTAGCCGTTTTGTATTTTACGTACTCAGTATTGGAGTCAAGTACTGCTTTGTTTAGGTTTTCAGTGGCTTCAGCAACATTTTCTTTTGCTTCCTTCACCTTTTCACCGGCATTTTCTACTTTTTTTTCTTGGGTGGTGCAACTAATGGTGCAAGTGCTTGCCAAAAGCAAGAGTGGTAATAACAAGATTTTCATAAAAAACATTTTTGTTGTGTGATGATTAAAATAGGTGTGTGTTTAGGCGTTGGCAAATAGGTTGTTAACGGTTGTTTGTTGGTGTATGGCTAAGGCATACTTTTCAACCATCAGTCGGGCAAGCAAATAGCTAACGGTAGATTCGGCTCCCTGATTGAGATTGATGTGTTTTTCTTCCAATCCATCATAGCATCCGCCCGAAGAGGGGTTGTACATAATTTGTTGTAAATGATTTTTTCCCAAAAACCAGCTAAATGCTTGTTCCATTTTCAGGAGGTATTGGGGTTCATGAAAGGTGTCGTAAAAAAGCCCCAATGCCAAAATGGTGTAAGCTACATCAATGGGTTGTTCGCCAAATTGTGAAGTAGGCTGACCTTTAATGTGCCATCCTTGGTTAGATACCACTCTAATGTGCCCGTTTTGAAAAATGATGGACAATAAAAAATTGAAAGATTGCTTACTGATGGATAAATAAACCGGATTGCCGGTAGTTAAATAAGCGTAAAGTACTGCCTCGGGTAACACACTATTGCCATAGGTTAGGTACTCCTCGTACCACTGCCAACCTGCATCGGATACGCTGTTGTATTTAGATACTAAGTTGTCGGCAAACTGAACAATTGTTTTTCGCAGTATTTCGGAAGGCTGTACCATGTTGCAGTGGTACAATCCTTTTAAAGCAAATGCCACCGCCCTCGGCGATTTCATGGTAGCTATGTAACAAAGCGATAACTGAATACTGTTGTGGGCACGTTGGGTAAATAATTCGTTTAGGGCATGGTGCTGTGCTATCAACTCGCCCAAAGCCCAAATGGCTCTTCCGTTGGCATCTTCTAAATTTTCATGATCGTTTTTTTCAAAAAAATGGCCATCTGCATCTACGTAATTGTAAAAGTTGCCAAGGGGTTGCTGACAATGCAAAATTAAATTGAGGTAGGCCTCCATTAGGTACAAATCGGTTTGTTCGCCGGTCATAGCAAAATGTCGGGTTACGGCAATTAGGGCTCGTGCATTATCGTCAAGTGTGTATCCGGATTGCAAATCGGGTAGCGAAATGTTGGCAAATTGAATCATGCCCATATTGGTGGTAAGGCGCTTAACGTGCTGTAAAGATATGGGAGGAAATGAATATTTGAGTGTTGCGGGGGTGGGTTTAGATACCACGCTTAACACTAGCTGACAGTGTGCAATTGCAGCGTTTTGCCAAGCTGTTGGGCGCATTTTGTGTAGGGCATTTAAGCGCATTTGTTGCAACAAAGCGGGATTGCTAAGCAATTGAATGGTGGCGGCAGCAAGTTGCCTAATGTTTTGAAAATCAATAATAACACCGGCCTCATTGAGCATTTCGGTAGCATGTGGTATTGGTGTTGAGATAACCGGGCAACCACCTGCCATAGCATATGCAAAGGTGCCGCTAACGGCTTGGTCAGGATTTTTGGAGGTAAACAAATAAATGTCGGTAAGTTGTAGATATTCCTGCAATTCGCTCAATACCAAATACTTATTAATGAAGCGTACATTGTTTTGCAATTCGAGTGCAATTACTTTTTCAAAAAGGAGGTTTCGATAGTTTTCCCCCTCGCGCTTGATGACATTGGGATGGGTTTTACCAATAATCAAGTACACCACTTCCGGAAATTCGGCAACTATTGCAGGCAAGGCGTCAAGTGCTGTTTCGATACATTTTCCTGAACTCAATAATCCGAAGGTGGACAATACTGTTCGGTTGCCTAAGTGTTTTTTTGCTTTCTTTTCTTGCTTATTCCCCATGGCCGTAAGGTGGGTACCATGTGCAATGATGGTTATTTTATTATCGGGTGCACCATAGGTAGCCGCTAATATGGTGGCTGCATTTTGGGTCATCACGATTATTTTGGCCGATAAGGTGATGATGTTTTGAATAATTTTTTTTTGTGCCTCATTCGGTCGTGGCAATACGGTATGAAAAGTGCTAATAATTGGCTTGTTAATGGACGATAAAAAACGAACTAAATACTCTCCATTTACCCCACCATACAAGCCAAACTCGTGTTGCACCATGATGATTTGCAAATTTTCGTCGTTGTTAATGCTATCGGCAAGGTGGTAATATTGCTTGAGGTTATCGGTATGTAAAATGTATTTTACTTCGTTAGGATACACATAGGCACCTGTGGCTTCTCCATTTTCGAGTGCACATACTTTTACCGAAAATGATTGGTTAAACTGCTGTTGCCAGGCATGTAACAAGTCATGGCTATAGGTAGCAATTCCGCACTCGCGTGGTGGATAAGAAGTAATGAATAATATTTCGGGAAGATGACTTTTGTGTGAATTGTCGCTAATACAATCAATAGCATGATTGCTAGAGCCATTGGTATTTACCTGTGCATAGTTAGATAATGCTTTGAATAAAATAAGGCTTTCGTTGGCGAGTAGTTTGGTTGGGTTATGCATATTCATGAGGGTTATAATTGTGCTAGTTCCGATAATAGTGCTGCTATACTCACCGATGCGCAAGCAATGCGGTCGTCTGCTGCACCGTAATAAATGTATAAGGTGTCGCCAAATAAGGCCGTGCCTGTAGGAAATACCACATTATCGACAGTGCCGTGCAATTCCCAGTCAAATTCCGGCACAAATAATGGATAGGGTAGTCGTGCAAGCACCTGCATTGGATTATCAAGGTCTAGCAATGCTACACAGGCGGCATATACGTATCCTTTTTCGGTATCACGAACACCGTGGTATATCAATAGCCAACCTTTTTCTGTTTCAATTGGCGGACAGCCAGCGCCAACATAACAAGCTTCATGGCTATCGCCAATGGGATCTAATAGTATGTGCGATTGGAAATTTGCAAAATACGCATTCCAATAATTGGGTGTTAGTTCGTTTAGGTTATCTACAGCTACCAGTTGGATTCCCGGTTTTAAACGATGTAGAAAGTAGAGTTTGTTATTAATGCGTCGCGGAAAAAAAACTACATCTTTATCCCACAAATAAATTTTATCGGATGGTTGAAAGTGGTGAACATGCCGGTAATATTTTGGGTTAATGCGGGTGTCGTGTTCGGTAAGCTGTTTAAATTGATCGTAGGTAATTTGGGGGGTAATTAATCCGTACCTATCAAAAGTTATCAAGTCGGTTGAAAAAGCGAGCGCGCCGAGCGCATTTTCGCCATTGTAAGCGGTGTATGTTAGGTAGTAAAGGTTGTCTATTTTTACAATTCGGGGGTCTTCTATACCGTGCAATTCAAAGTCGAAAAATGGTTCCAACAAAGGTTTTTGCATACGCTCTGTTAGTTTTAGCGGGCCATCCAATTGCCCGTAACCAATAGTTGAGTAATTGCCCTTGCTTACCGCACGATAAAACAAATGCACCAAATTGCCTTCTTTTATCACACCGGGGTTTAATACACCTTCTTCCTCAAACGTATAATTGGTTTTGTGCAGTACAACGCCTTCTTTTTTTACTGTTATCATGATTGTGGGTGTACAGTACGTACTATTTGTATAAAGAGAAGAATAAAGCAATAAAGCAGGTGTTCGCATAAACGAATCGCCACTTTATGTTGAGTTAAAATGCAAGCATCAGCTGCATTTTAACCACGTTGGAAAGCCATTTGTACCCACTCTTTCAGGCTGTGATGCTTGCTGAAAATGGTTTCTATCAGCCAATTGGCACCCAATCGAACGCCCGATTTAACCAAATTTGCAGGTTCTTGCTGCGCCGCATCGGATGGCGATAACAAATGCAGCAATACGCTCAAAGGATGTATAGTCAATAAAATTTGTATGGAACGTTGCTTTAGTAATGCTTCGTCGTGTTGCTTTTGAAGCTTCAATTGCTCAATTGCCTGTACTAATTGGTGGTGTGCAGATGCCATAGGTTACTATTTGACGTGGTTGATGTTCGTATCTGCTACTGATTTACGTGCTTTCTTTGGAGTATTTTTACATTTTCCAAAGTAGCCGGGCAAGCCCGCTTATCCAATATGCATTAGGCTACATGGAGTGGCAGGGCTTCCGGCAAACTAGTTGCTAAAAAGTGTTTCATACTTACGTCCAATACCCGAAAACTGGAAAACGAATACTCAAAAACCTTTCTTTAGCCGACGAATAGGGTAGTAGTATGCTAGTTTAGTGGCAACTTTATCCAAAGAGCCATAAGCTTAGGGTTACTAATCTTTATGGGGTAACGGGTGAAAAGTTTTTTGCAATGATGGTATTGCAAATGGGCTGCTTAATTAAGCGTTTTCGCGTTAGGTATAATACGCCTGCAACCACCAAATAGCTAAATGCCACCATGCCAAAACCAGTATAATTGTTGCCCACGCAAGCGGATAAATAAATAGCGGCAGCAACACTGGCAAATAATAAACCAATGATGGCTATTAGGGTAATGATTAACGTACTTATCCAATCGGCAACAATCATGGACAAGCGCTCTAGCAATTGCCATTTGGAAAGTTGGTAATTGGTGTTAAAGGTATCTGTTAAACTCTTGGCGAGGTCTTCTAGTTGCTGTGTATTGGGCATATAGTGTGGTGGTTGGCAGATGTAAAATAGCGGCTGTTAAGCAGCAGTAACCTTAGCAATAGGTAAACCCTTGCAGGGATTGTTCCATTAGCTATGATTCAGCAATTGTTCTACCTTTAGTTTTGCGCTTGCGGTCATGTCAGCCATTTTTTCTTCGGCCAAGCTTTCAAGTTCCTCTGCTTTTTTTCGTAAAGCGGTAGCTTCTTCTTTCATTTTTTCTTGTAAATCTTCGGCCCAATTTTTGGCACCGCTAATCAATCTTCTACGTGTTTTGCTGCCTTTGTTGGGGGCAAAAAGTACACCAATGGTTGCGCCTACTAATGTGCCAAGAAATAGTGCACCAATTACTTTGCCGGTACTGTTTACAGTTTGCATGATTCGTGTATTAAAATTTGAAAATAAATAAGTTATAAAATGCTAAAGCCTACATACAGTTGCAAGTTGGCATTGCGGGCGTCGGGAAACAAGTAGTTTTGTCCTGCAATAGTTTTGGTTTTGCCTACTGTTTTCATTCCATGCTCGTAGCGCAAGCCCATACTCAACACCTTAAAGTCTACGCCCAATCCGGCAACAAAGCCATAATCAATGGTTTCAAAATTGCTTTTTTGCAGTTCTGTTTCAAAGTTAAAGTTGTCAATAGTGCTTTTATTGGTAAGCTTAACACTAGCAAGGGTTGCCCCATATACGCCAGCTTGCAAATTTAGAAATGGCGTTATTTGCACAACTGCAAGTACAGGCACTTCCAAATAGTTTAAAGCAAATTTGCCTGAACCTGTTACAAAGCCGTTTTGGTATTGCAGTTCTGCACCTTTCATAGTGTAAAGCAGTTCGGGCTGTAGAGATAAATGCTTACTGACAGCTGCTTTTAAAAATACGCCACCGTGTATGCCCAATGTGGCATTTTTGTCGTTCACTTCATTGGCATACATGTTGGATAAATTAAAGCCAGCTTTAATGCCAAACCGACTATTGCTTTGTGCGTGTAAAACAACCATGCTACCCATAATGGCTAACGTAACAAGGAGTAATTGGTTTCTATACTTTTGATACATGCTTGATGGTTTAATTAGTAACTGAATTGTTACCACACAAAGGTGAAGCTATATGGGCAAACGATTATTATATTTGGTAATGAATAAATTACAATAATCGCAGGTGTAGTCAAAGAGCAGTAAGTTACCAGTTGGCAGGAGCCGTAAAGGCTAAATGTTTTCTAAATTGGTGGTGCGTTTTTGTTTCAATTGTTTGTAGAAAGAAGGGGTAAGGCCCGTAACTTTTTTAAATTGGGTAGATAAATGGGCTACGCTACTGTAGTGCAATTTGTACGAAATTTCTGTAAGGGTTATTTCATCGTACAGCAACAATTCTTTTACCCGTTCTATTTTGTGTATAATAATGTATTGTTGAATGGTGATACCTTTTACTTCCGAAAAAATATTTGATAGATAGGTATAATCGTAGTGCAGTTTTTCGCTAATGTAAGTGGAGTAGTTTTGTTGTGGTAAATCGTCGGCATAGTGAATCATTTCAACAATAATATTTTTAATTTTTTCAATCAAAATACTTCGTTTGTCGTCAAGCAATTCCAATCCCGATTTCAATAAATTGACTTTTAGCAAATCGTGTTGTTCAGTAGTAATATTTTCCAATGTTTCTACCAAACCCAAATCCATACTTGCGTAG
>JAIXOS010000346.1 GCA_027486695.1 Chitinophagaceae bacterium
AATGCTAATGAAGGGGTAGACCAACAAACCTGTGAGGTAAGGGCTTATGCGGTGGCAAGACATTTTAAGCCACACTTGGTAAATACTGTGGTAGGTTTTATTGGTCCAGAATATTTGTATGATGGCAAACAAATTATTAGAGCGGCTTTAGAAGACCATTGTTGTGGTAAGTTGTTAGGCTTGCCAATGGGTGTAGATGTTTGCTATACCAACCATGCCGAAGCCGACCAAGATGATATGGATAACCTGCTTACGTTGTTGGGTGTTGCCGGTTGCAATTTTATTATGGGTGTGCCAGGCGCAGATGATATTATGCTCAACTATCAATCTACTTCTTTTCATGATGCCTTGTATTTACGCCAAGTATTGCAAAAACGACCGGCACCAGAATTTGAAGCATGGCTACAACAACAAGGTTTAATGAACGAAAAAGGTGAGCAATTGCCTGTTGCTGCCAATCATTTATTGTTAAATGCTTTTTAGTGCGTTCTCTCGCAGAAACCGCTGAAAATTGAGTGTACGATGCCAATGCTGCGAGCAAAAATTGTTACAAATTAAATTTAGCGAATTAGTTATGTCAAACGCGTCACCACTTGCTACCACCATTATTTTGCAAGACCCTTGGCAGGGCTTGCAACAATTTACTGCTGCTCGTATTGCGCTTGGTAGAACTGGTGCAGCCGTGCCTTTGCAACAAGCATTAGATTTTAAACTAGCCCATGCTTTTGCAAGAGACGCCGTGTATTCTATCTTAGATAAGCAATTATTGACTGATGGTTTACAAACTATTTCGCCAAGGCATTATTGGCTACATAGTCAAGCAATCGACAGAGCCACTTACTTGCAACGCCCAGATTTAGGCAGACGCTTAAACGATAACAGCATCCAACAATTAAGTACCGAACCAACTGCCCCCTGCGATATAGCCATTGTATTGGTAGATGGTTTATCTGCCACTGCCATAAACGAACATGCGTTACCCTATTTGCAAATCATATTACCAGCTTTCAGGGCGAAGCAATTTACCATAGCGCCCATAACCGTAGTACAACAGGGTCGGGTAGCCATTGGCGATGAAATAGGTGCGCTATTAAAAGCCAAACTAACCATAGTATTAATTGGCGAAAGACCCGGCCTTTCTAGCCCAAATAGTATGGGTGCATATATAACCTACCAGCCAGCCCTTGGCCTTACCGACGAAAGCCGCAATTGTATTTCTAATATTCGGCCCGAAGGGCTACCACTTCAAGCTGCCGCCGATACCTTATTGTATTTGGTCAGCGAGGCTTTGCGCCTGCAACTAAGTGGTGTGGGTTTAAAAGATGATGCATTTGCCTATAAGATCCAATAGCAGCTTGTAGGTTTGTGCATTTTCCGTCTTTACAACGCCGAAAGCAATCTGAATGTCTATTTGTGTCACTTTTTTTCTCAAAACAAAAACCGACACATTTTTGTGTCAAAATATTTGTGTTAAAAAAAATGACACAAAAAAAGTGACACAAATTATTATGGGCTAAATACCCAACCTATAAGGTTTTCAAAACCTTATAGGTTGGGTATACTGTTGTAGGGCTTCGTTGGCAGCTATTGCTTGCTTAATGGTTTCCTCAATTATAAGCCATCGAGTTTATAATGATAGATGATAAGTTTAAGAACTTATATTCGTACTCATAACAAAACCATTACCACTTTGTACGGCATAGTTACTGGTGATATTATTCACTCGAGGCACATAGAGGCGGCGGCGAGGGAATACCTTTACGCTTTGCTGCAACCATTTTTAAAAACCTTACAAGCCGAAGGCTGGCTGAAAAAAGTAGAACAAACTAGTGGCAATAGCGTTCAGTGTTAAGTAACGCACCTCAGCCAAACGATACACATGAACAGCAAGAAACATACCGAGTATGTATTGCTTGGCAGCTTGCTCAGCTATGCTTTGGCGATAGAGACGGGCTTATGTATTCATAGGGTCAGGAGTTTTTAGCGAGTAGGCAGTAGTTGAGAAGGGTGGCAAAGATAGGACGAGAGGTTATCGCTGACCGAGATTTAAGCTGCTGTTGATGAATGCTTAAGTGTGGCTGATACTATTTATGTACTTGAACTTGAAAAATGTATATAAATTAATTACTTTACAGCCAAAAGGAATCTGGAAAGAAACTTTGACAATAATCTGTTTATAAAAATTATCTCTTACAAATTTTTTATTAGAACTAACTGATGCCTAAAATCTACGACAATATAAACAACCACCTCTCTAAAGGTCTAAATGATACACTTGAAGTTTCTCAAAGAACAGATTTCTGTGTAGGCTATTTTAATCTAAGAGGCTGGAAAGAAGTTGCCACAAAAATCGATTCATTATCAGGTGCAATAGTTACAGAAGGTAACGAAGACATTCATCGAATTTGTAGGCTTTTAGTTGGCATGCAAAAAATGCCAGTTGATATTTTAAGAGACTATTTTTCAAAAGATGATGAATATATAATTGACCAAGCAGAAGCTATTAAGCTGAAGAAAAGATTGGCACAAGAATTTAAAGACCAATTAACAATAGGCACACCTACAGAGCCAGATGAAAAGGCATTACGCCTATTAAGTCAGCAGATGAAGGATAATAAGGTTGTGGTGAAATTGCATTTACGTTTCACACTACATGCCAAATTATATTTAGCTTATAGTGCAGATAAAAGAGTGCCTTTAGTTGGTTTTTTAGGTAGTAGTAATTTAACATTAGCAGGGCTTGCAAAGCAAGGTGAATTGAATATTGATGTATTAGACCAAGACGCTGCTAACAAATTAGCTAGTTGGTTTGATGATAGATGGAACGACCGTTGGTGCATTGATATTACCAAAGAACTGATTGAAATTATCGATAACAGTTGGGCAGCAGACAGGCTAGTTCAGCCCTTTCACATTTACTTAAAAATTGCATACCACCTTTCTCGTGAAGCTAGGGCAGGTATCAATGAATTTAAGTTGCCAAAAGTTTTCCAAAAAGAATTATTAGAATTTCAACAAAAGGCTGTTTTAGTTGCAGCACATCATTTGACTAAAAGAGATGGCGTAATAATTGGCGATGTAGTAGGTTTAGGCAAAACCATCACTGCCGCAGCATTAGCAAAAATGTTCGAGGATGACTTCTTTTTAGAAACCTTAATTATTTGTCCTAAAAACCTTACTGAAATGTGGGAAGATTATAAACACAAATATCAGTTAAGGGCAACGGTTATTTCACAAAGTCAGGTACAATCTAAACTACCAAATTTAAGGCGTTATAGGCTTGTTATTATTGATGAAAGCCATAATTTAAGAAACGATAAAGGAAGTCGCTACAGAGCCATAAAATCTTATTTACTGATGTTACGCATCGACATTATGATTGAGTGTTTTCCGTTATAGTAATGTGAACAAACTATTGGATCTTTATACAGACTACTTAATGACCACCACAGGCAAGGCGACGTGTACAGGTTTGTCCTCAGTTTTGGATAATCTATATAGCCACGATGCATTTAGCAGATTACTTTATCAATCGGATTTGGATAGTAAATTTTTATGGCAACAGAGCAAGTTATATGTAAAAGAATTAAGCCGTAGCCAATCTTTGAATGTGCTTGTGTTGGACGATTGTATTCAAAATAAACCGTGGACGGATGAAAGTGAACTTATCTGCTGGCATTACGACCATAGCAAGCAACGTAGCGTAAAAGGTGTCAATTTTATCAGTTCATTATTGGTATGTGATGATGTAAGCTTACCCGTTGGGGTTGAGTTTGTAAGGAAGGATAAAATCATGACCAATGCAACAACAGGCAAGCAGCAACGCAAAGCCAGCAAAACCAAGAACGACCTGTTTAAAGCATTGGTAAGCAGTGCCAATGAAAGGATGCCAATAGACTATGTGGCAGCCGATAGTTGGTACAGCAGTGCAGATAATATGCGGACATTGCACCATCAAGCTCGTTTACAATTTGTAATGGCAATAAAATCAAATCGCAAAGTGGCATTATCAAATAATGCTAAATTCGCTGGTCAGTATTTAGGTATCGAGTCTTTGGAGCTAAAAGATACACCACAGGAAATCTGGTTAAAAGAACTAGACTTTCCACTGCTGCTGTTAAAGCAAGTCTTCAAAAACGGGGATAGTGCAGACGGTGTTATTTATTTGGTAACAAATGACTTGAACCTAGATGCAGTACAAATAGCTACTATCTATAAAAAACGATGGAAAGTAGAAGAATACCACAAGTCATTAAAGCAAAATGCAGCCTTTGCAAAATCGCCAACACACACTATTAAAACACAAACCAACCATTTCATAGCGTCGATCATTGCCTTTATGAAGTATGAAGCCTTAAAACTAAAACACCAACAAAACCATTTTGCTCTAAAAGCCAAAATCATGATTGCTGCAAACAAGGCTGCGTTAACAACTTTGAACAATTTAACCCTAAATAATAAAAGGACTGCGTAACATCAGTTATTTAGATGAAAATGAGAGTAAAGTCATTCTACTTTCGGCAACGCCTTACAATAAAACCTATTTAGACCTTTCAAATCAACTTCGTTTATTCATACCTGCTGATAGAGATTTAGGCATAAGTCCAGAAAGGTATATTGAAAGTATTGGTGGTCAAGTTCAGTTTAGTTCAAGGCATACGGAAACTTTCATAAGAGGTATTGGTGCGTTTGAACAAAGTAATTTCTCGGATGATTGGCGAGAATTAATGCGCTTGTTTTTAGTTCGTAGAACAAGAAGTTTTATCAAAAACAATTATGCTGCAACAGACCCCACAAACAACAGGAAG
>JAIXOS010000235.1 GCA_027486695.1 Chitinophagaceae bacterium
CGCTTTATTGTAAAGTGACCATTCGTCTTGCGGTCTTAGCTGTAAAATAATGTCTAAGCTGTTACTCGCTTCGCTAAATCTAGATTCGCCAAGGTATAAAGTGGTTAGGCTTTTTAAAACTTCGACCGATGTGGGTTCAAGTTTTAGTGACTCCGCGAAATCTTGTTCAGCTTTTCCAAAATCGGCTTGGTATAAAAAAGCGTTTCCTCTAAAAAAATAATATCTCAATTGTGTATTATCAAGCTTAATTGCTTCAGTGAAATGAATGATTTTTTTGTAATAATCTTTTTCTGAAACTCCTCTTTCAAACTCTTTTTCTGCCAGTTTTTTTCGTTTAAAAACCACAATTTCTTCTTGTGTTAGAACATCGCTTGTTAACTCATCAAATAGCTTTAGATAATCATTTGCAATTGACACATCTTTTGCTTCATAGTCATCGCCAATTAAAGGTCTTTCATTTTCCTCCAATCGTCTATCGGAGTGAATAATAAATATTTTGAAATCTTGTAACGAAAGTTCCGTTTTAAATTCTATTGTTTTTCTTTCAATTGTATTCAACTCTTTAACTTTATCGTTCGGATTGTCTGTATAAGGCAATCTGGTAAGTATAAAAGTTATTTTTGGCGGTTTGCCAAGCAAATTATTTTCAGGACTCACCAAGCTTTTAATGATTTTTTTGCTGCCATATAAGTTTTCTTTATTGTTGGCGGCTAATATTACCACCTCGTCGGCCAATAATTTTAGGGTAATGCCTGCTATATCGGTAATGCCGGTTCTAGAATCTATCAATAAAATATCGGGTTGTAGCTCAGTTTCTATCTTATGCTTTAGGTCTAAAAAAAATTGTACACCCTTACTATTTTCTTCATAAAACATACTTGACCAATTGATACAAGACAACTTGCGCCAGTACGATGGATTATCAATATTACCAGCTGGTATTAGTTGTATTTTCTCAAAAAATCTATTAGCAGGATTAAGGTCTATAGAAAAATCTCTGATGCTTTTTGGTACTTCATGCGTACTTGTAAATGTGTCAATATAATCTACAATACCCTTCTCTATTGGCTTTGCAGCAGTATAGTTACCAAATTTAAATTGCAAGCCCGGTGCTTCTAAATCAAAGTCCAGTACACACACTTTCTTGTTTAATTCAGAAAGCCTAATAGCAATATTGCTGAGTGCTAGCGACCTGCCTACACCACCTTTGTATGAATAAAATGTAATTGTTTTCATGGTTTTGCTACATTTAATAATGAACCGCTTTTACGAATGCCTTCGCTTACCTGTTGAACCTGCTCTTTGCTGATATTTTCAGCGTATTCAAACATGTCATCATTGCTAGCATTCATAATCATGTTCTTTTCAAATTTAAAATGCACGTTTAGCGCCATTGCTATTTCTACTATTCTTGGCCACGAAGCAGTTTCATAATCAGTGGCTTCATAGCGTTGTATCTGTTGTTCTTTCAAGCCTACCAATTCGCCTAAATGTTTGTGCGTCATTTTTTGTGCTAGCCTAGCTGCAATCAGCACATTAGGTACTTCTTCTAAACACTTGGCTTGCAATAAATGAAAGCTACCGTTTACCAATCCTTCATAAACGTGAATATCATTTTGTAATTCTTCAATAAGACTATTCATTGAATTGATGCCTAACCGATATTTTACGGTTGTTGTATCTAACTCTTTTGCTTCAAACTCAGCCTTAGCTGCTACTAATTCTGCTAACCTTGTTTTAGTTGCTGCTGCTTGTTTTTGATTTTTAATCATAACCAATAATTTGATTAGTGAATAATAAGTTGAATTATGCCCTTAGGAATATCTGTGTACTTAACTTTTTGAAAGAAATCAATAAAATATATCCCCTTTCCCGATTCTATAAAATGTGCTGGAAATATATCAGCTTTATACAAACGCTGTTGATTTTTACGACCATTATCAAAGTCAAATAGGATTGGCATTGCCATCTCTGCTAAAGTATAATCTATACCATGGTCTTCCCAACATATATCCATATCACCTGGTACTCTTTTGGTGGTAGTAAAACTTCCATCTACATAAATTGATGTACAGCCTATCGCTTTCAAATCGTTCATGAGCCTACATAAGTTGGCAAAAAGCTGTTTGCGCCAAATGGTATAAGCAAATCGTTGCTCAAATTCATCTAAATGAGCTAAATGAATGCCTGGTGGCAGGTAGCCATCTTTAGTAAATGCAGGAATCATATAACAATTTGGGCTTTAGAAGGTGTGTATTTCCAAATGGTAAGCGAATCTAAGCCAATTATATTAAATAACACAACGATTTTGTTGTGTTATTTGAAAATATCGCTTTTAGCAAGTGCAATCCCACATCTTCAATCTTCTTTCCGCCACCCAGCACTTTCATTTTGCCATCTAGTAATTGCATTTTGGCATCCACAATATGCTAAGTGCCATTTGCAATTTACTTTTTGCCACCTAGCAGTTTCTTTTTGGCATCCTGCAATTTCATTTTGACAAAAAAAATATTCAGACCCCACCCAGAACATTCTTACCCCCGTCTGAATATTCCGAACCCGGTCAGAATGTTTTTTCCACAGTCTAAGTCATGCATACTGTGGAAAAATATGTTAATAAAAAGCTATTAAAGCGATAGCTTTTAGATTGATCGAATAGTAATTTTATATCATTGTTAAACTTTAAAAACAAGTAATTATGGCAAAGCAAGCATTGCGTATCGAAATTCCTGCCAACCCGGAAGACCAGCTAAAATTGGCACAAAAAATTTATGGTAAGCACACCACAGATGGCGCAAGTAGTCCGCTAAAAATAATGCAAGATTTTAAATGGGATGTTGTTGGCCCTAACATTGTATTGGCACTGCAAAAACACAAAGAAGCAGTAGACCTGCAAAAGCAAATGGAAAAAGCGTATGAGGAACGCAATAACCTCATGGCCGAAATTCCGAAAGGGCTAACAAGTACGCGCGACTTTTTAAAGGGTGTGTACAGTAAATCGCCCAAAACCTTAGGCGATTATGGCTACGTGGTAAGATCGGAAGAGCACAC
>JAIXOS010000411.1 GCA_027486695.1 Chitinophagaceae bacterium
AGTTGTTATTCGCTGTTTTTGTTCGACAATGCAAAGTAAATTCTTAATTGTGCAGTGATGGTGCATTGTTAGGAGAAATTTAGGAAATTAGTATTTCCGTTTTCAATCCCAAAGATTCTTTCGGGATTTGTAACCTTAATGCTATCAATAACATTAGCTTGGATATTCTTAATTACATTTGGGATTAATGATTTCCTTGCATCATCGTGCATTATAGAATATAAATGAATCCCTTCCCCTCTATTAATAAACGTACCACTATCATCGAAATAAGTTAGTCCAGCTCCACTTTCAAGATATTGATAATTTGTCAAGACATATCTATCATGTCTTGCTTGTCTTGCCATTGGTGAGACAACTAACCATAAATTATACCTCGCACCTCCCAAAAGCTCATTTAAGAATGTTTTTATGTAGTCATATAATGGTTTGAAAGAATTGTTTGCTCTATCATACCAATCTGATTCATTCTTGTATTTTTCGTTGACGAATGAACAAATGGTGATATTCACTTTATTTGTAGTATTTTTAAATAAAACTCTAAACAGAGATTTGAAGTTAGTTTCAAGGTATGGTGTTAACTTATATTCTGTCCTTTCAGGAACAAATAAGTATGGTTCATTAATTATTATCTCTGAAAATGGTAAAATATATTCTTCAAAGCTGCCATAATCAACAAATTCTTGACCAATAGTCAAAATCCTATTAGCTCTGAAAAACTTTTTATTAAAGTTTAATTTATCATAAACGTACTTTTCTTCACCCAATCCCGCCATAAGGATTCCATTTTTAGGGGTTGCAAGCCTTACTCTATCATTATCATTTGAAAAAAGAACTGAACTTTTACTCTTAAACCTTTCTTGAATATTTGTTTTAAATGGAGGTATTAGATAATCTTCATCCTCTGCCCTAAACTCATAAGTAAAATTTCCTGATGCAAATTCTTTAGCAACCTCTGCAAATAGTGGATTTTCATAAGCATCGTTTTCCTCTTCACAAAAAATAATTTCGGACTCAGTTGACAAAAATTGCTTCATTCCTATGAATAAGTTTGAACTTCTATCAATAGAAAAAATCTCAAGTAAATTAATAACGTCAGTGTAAAGTGGTATTCTATTCATTAGTTGTTTGTGGGTTTCGTCTCATTAATTGAATAGCTTGTTGTGAGGCAACATCAAAAAAGCCTGTTCCAAAATTCTCAATAAATACACCATCTTCACGATACTCCATTTTCCATTGCTTAAAATCTTTATCAAAGTAAAGAACTGCGAATGGATTTTCGTTTGGAGCAACTTCGTATTCACACTTTTTGACAATAAGTTGTGTTTTTCGGATAAGGTATTCGGAATGGGTTTCAACAATTAGTTTGATACCATAATCTTTATAAACTTCGTGGAAGAGTTCGGCTAATTTACTTTGTAATGCTGGGTGAAGGTTCAGTTCTGGCTCTTCGATTACGATAGTATAATCTTGCTTATCTTTTGCTTTTTTGTAGATAATTGAAGCCAAACGAAGTATTAATAACATTGCCTGAATAGAACCCATTCCTTTATCAGCTAAGTGAACCCTAATACCATTTGAGTTTATTATAACTTCGTAAGCCTCACCTGCATGAATTATAATTTCAAATGTTTCTCCTATTTCAAAAATTTCCATCCATTTTTCAACAAATTCATAAGCTTTTTCACCTTTTGAAATTTTTTGCTGATAAAAATCATGAATTGCCTGTGCTAAAGCATTATTTCTATCACGAATTGGAAATAGGGCAGATTGCTTAGTGAGGTTTGCTCCTAAATAAATAATAAAAGAAGAAGTTACCTCTTTATAAAACTCATTGAATGATTTTTCAATTATGGAATTGTCTTCTGTAAACTTTCGATATTCGTCAAATAATTCAGATGGTTCTTCCTCATTTTGAACGTCTTGATATTCACTATCATAAGAGAATTTAACAAATAACATTATATTATCAAAAATTGCCATGAAGGATGAATAATCATCATAATCAGTGGTTACAGAATAAGAAACTTCTTCCTTATTAAGACTTTCACTGGGCTCAAGTAGTGCTTTTTTCCTTTCAAGTGCACTTAATTCTTCGACTAAAAAGATAAACTCTTTACTAGATTTCTTCAAATCACTACTATCAATATGTGTTTTTACACGCTCTATTTCTGAATTCAAAAATTCTATATTTGTAATAATAGTAACTTCTGAATTCTCACTAATTTTTGATTTTTTTGAAATTGTAATATGCCTACCTTTTGGCTCAAATAAAAATTCTAAATTTTCAGATATATCTATAATCAAAATCTTATGAACAGTTGACAAAGTTTTATCATCATCTCCCGAAATTTCTATTGAAATTGAATAATTATCAATTTGATAAAAAAATTTGATACAATCTTCATATGAAGACCTATTTTTTGCACGTCCATAGGTAACTATATTGGCATCTTCCAGAGAGTTACTACCAAACGAAAATGAAGTAATATCAAAAAAAAAAAAAAAA
>JAIXOS010000109.1 GCA_027486695.1 Chitinophagaceae bacterium
ACGTTTTAGGGTAGTTGCCGTATCGAGTTTTGCCATCTTGTTAAATCAGGATTTAAAGGTAGTAATGTATTGCGAGAGATGTATATTTGCTTGCAAAATAACGGTAGTTTTAAAAACAATACTATTGTGCCTATAGGTTTGATTATTTACACATGAAAACACCCTCTTTATTAATAGTGCTTTATGTGCTTGTGTGTTGCTTTGTGGGCAATGCGCAACCGTATAGTAGTGTAAATTTATACAACCAAAAGCCCAAACAATACGAAAATAGAAATTTACGAAGCGAAAAAACAGAACAAGGTTCTCTGAGCAGAATTGGACGTTTTTTCCAAAATGGTTTCACGCATTACAACTATCATTTCAATGCCAATAATAAAATAAATGATATACTAGAGCGGGCAAAAGCTTCTTTTAAAGAAGATTACACCCAATTACTGCCCTATTACAACTACACACTCGATGCAACATCGCAGTACAAACAAGACATCGATAGCATCATTTACAAGTGCAATGCAGCCATATTGCTGCATGATTTAAGAAGCGATTGGGTAGACAACATGTACCTTATTTTAGGAAAAGCCTTTTTTTTAAACAAGCAATTGGATAGTGCCGCCCATGTATTTCAATTTCTAAACCATGCGTGGTCGCCCAATGATGAAGGATACATTTTACCATTGGCAAGTAATAGTAGTAACACCAACGGTATTTTCACCATAGCCACCAAGGAAAAAAGAAATGTGGTAAAAGATTTTTTTTCGAAACCAAGTAGCCGAAACGAAGCATTATTGTGGATGGTGCGCAACTACATAGAAGAAAATCAATTGGCACAAGCATCGGCCTTAATGGCAGACATTCGCACCGATACCTTTTTCCCTAAAAAACTACGCCCCTTCGTTCACGAATTAGCAGGCTATATTTATTACAAAGAAAAAAAATACGATAGCGCTGCATGGCACTTGGAACATGCGCTTGACAATGCCGAAAACCGTCAGGAAGCTGCGAGATGGAGGTACTTATGCGGACAGTTATACCAACGATCCAAACAAGACAGTGCCGCTATACACCTCTTTGAAAAAAGTATTAGCAGTTCCAACGATCCAATGCTTGAAGTGTATGCAAGACTAAACATTGTAGATATCAATAATGCCAAAAAGAAAAATGCACTCGCAGAAAACTTAACTGAGCTATACCACTTGGCTAGAAGAGAAAAATATGAAAACTACAGAGATATTATTTATTATGCGATAGCAACTTTGGAAGCGAAGCAAAAAAATGTGGAAGCAGCTACAAAGGCACTTGTTAAAAGTTTAAAAAACAATACCGACAATCCGCTTTTACGTCAAAAAGGCTTTTTACTGATGGCCGATGTTGCCTATAGAGCCAACCAATTTGTTCTTTCGGCTCAATATTATGATAGCATTAAAGCGGAACAACTTGACAGCACTACTATAGAAAAAAACCTCTTCAGGAAAACCCCTCTGAAAAAAATAGCCACCAATATTCTCACCATACAAAAAGAAGACAGTCTGCAAAATATTGCGGCCTTACCCGATGATGAACGCATATTGTATGTAAAAAAATTATCCAAAAAATTGCGCAAAGCAGAAGGCCTTAAAGAAGAAACATTTACCGACATTAGCAGTAATAGTAAAAATGCAGACCTATTTGGTTCTATACAAAGTACAGAATCGTACTTCAATAACACATCGCTTTTACAAAAAGGGTTACTAGAATTTAAAGCACGGTGGGGTAATAGGCCGAATGTAGATAATTGGCGCCGTCAATCGGCGGTAGAAGCGCAAACAAGTGCCCCAAAATCAATGAATTTACCCGACGTAAACGACATGGATGTACCAACCCCTGTTCGTCCATTGGAAAGAAAGGAGGGCATGGAAACAAACACCGAAGTGCCGGAAATAAAGGACATATCGTTTGAAGGCCTGATGAGTAAATTGCCCCTTTCAAAGGAGCTAAAAATGCGTTCGGATTCATTAATTATGTACGCATTATTACAAAATGGGCAACTTTTTCAATACGAACTTCAAAACTTTCCGCAGGCAATCCTAGCATATGAAAGCATTTTACAGCGTTACAAGCGAGTACCCTTTTTCGACCAATTAGCCTATCAGTTATACGGTTGTTACAAACTCACTAATAACTCGACTAAGGCAGCAAAAATGAAAGATATTTTGTTGGAAGGATTTAGCAAAAGCCCATACACCGCCTTACTTACACAACAACAAATCTCTCGTAAGGATTCCATTACCCAGGTGTATGCCAAAGTGTATCAGCTATTTGTAGAAGGACAAGTAGAAGCCGCCCGTTTGCAAAAAAAAGAAGCCGAGGTTATGTTTGGACAAAATATATGGTCGGCACAATTGCTATACCTAGAATGCCTTGGCTACATTCAAGAAAAACAATATGCTACCGCTGGAGAAAAATTAAGATACATCATTGAAAACTATGCAACATCGCCGATTGCCGAAAAAGCAACCACCATGTTGCAAACATTGTACCGACGCGAGTCTATTGAAGATCATCTTACCTATTCTACAGAAGAAAAAATGATTGATTCCGTAGAAGCGAGAGTTAATCTTACACCAACCGATGTATTGGTAAACCAAAACAACATTCCCGGTATTAATACGTTACCTAGTACTACCTTACCTCCTCCATCCTTAAAGTTGCAACCGAATAAAATAGCACCGGCTGAACAAGAAAAAACATTTGTACACAACAATAACGAACCATTTTGGGTAGCTGTTATTTTCAATGCCAATAGCGAAGCCTTTAATGAGGCTAAAAATGCCATCAACCGATACAACAAAGAAAAATATTACAACCAAACCATAGAACAGCAAACACATACATTCGACGCTAACAATAAATGGTTATTGATGGGATCATTCGACAATCCTTCCGACGCACTAGACTATTTTGACAAACTAAAACTGCAAGCACCGGCTAGCATCATGGCATGGATTCCCAAAAACAGCTACCACTTTTCAATCATTAGCAATAGTAATTTAGTGCTATTGAAGAAAAACAATAACATCAATGCGTACAATCTCTTTTTAAAATCTATATTCCCTGATAAATTTTAATTCTGTTCCTGCAACACATATAGCAGGTCAAACAAAACCATACGTACATGAGCAAATCGGTTAGCATTTTTTGGAAAATACTTGGAGGAG
>JAIXOS010000159.1 GCA_027486695.1 Chitinophagaceae bacterium
ACATTCTTAAAATCCTTTAAAATCACTCTTGGGATTGCAGAACCAGAAATATAATTATTTCTCATTATATCCTGAATATTGGGCGATAATAAATAGTACCTATAAAAGTCAGGATTATATCCTTTTTTCAATCTAGCAATAGCAATTGACGAAAGAAGAACAATTTTTATATTTTGTTTATAAACAAATATTATATCTAAGCAATTAGCTCCATCTTTGGATAATAAAATATCTCCATAATCTGGTGAACATTTTCCTTTTTCCAATGCTTCAAAATCTTCTTTTGAAATAGTTTTACAATCTGAGAAATCAAAATAATTATATCTCATATATTTAACCGAAGCCATATAATAATTAGACTTCACGAACTTAGGAGATAAATGCCCCCCATCAGTAATGAATTGACTTACGTCTCCTAAAGTACCCATAATCCAACTTTGGGGGATACGTCCAATTTCACTTTCCTTCCACTCACTCATTGATGTTTATCTTTAAAAGATTAGCAGATATAATTTCGTTGAGTTGGGCTTCTTCTTGCAACTGTGCTTCTAATTCTGCCTTTAGGCTTGCAAAGCGTTCAGCAAAATTGAAATCGTCTTCTTCATCGGGCAGACCCACATAACGGCCGGGGGTTAATACATAATATAGCTCTGCCACTTTGCTTATTGGTGCAGAAGCACAAAAGCCTGCTATGTCTTCATACGTTCCGTTCAGGTTTCTCCAATTATGATAAGTGCTAGTAATTTTATCAATATCTTCCTGCGACAATTCACGGGTTCTACGGTTGATTAAGTGCCCTAGGTTGCGGGCATCAATAAATAAAATCTCTTTGCTTCGGTCTCTGAAGGGCAAGGACGAGCCGTTGCCCTTACGGTTGCGGCTCATAAACCATAAGGCAGCAGGTATCTGTGTATTTAAAAACAATTTGGCAGGCAGGTTTACAATGCAATCAATAAAACCGTTTTCAACCAATGCTTTTCTAATATCCCCTTCACCAGAAGTTTTAGAGGTTAAAGCACCTTTTGCCAATACAACACCTGCTTGTCCATTAGGTGCTAAGTGGTAAATAAAATGCTGCATCCAAGCAAAGTTGGCATTGCCTGTGGGTGGTGTACCATATTGCCAACGCCCATCGGTTCGCATTAAATCGCCATCCCAATCACTCACGTTAAACGGTGGATTGGCTATTATGTAATCTGCTTTTAAATCTTTGTGTGCATTATTTAAAAAGCTGCCTTCGTTGTTCCATTTCAGTTGGCTGCTGTCAATACCTCTTATGGCTAAGTTCATTTTAGCCAATCGCCAAGTAGTTTGGTTACTTTCTTGCCCATAAATAGAAATGTCGTTCACTCGCCCTGCATGGCTATCTACAAATTTCAGGCTTTGCACAAACATGCCACCACTACCACAGCAAGGGTCAAACACCCTGCCTTTATAAGGTTCTAACATTTCTACCAATAATTCCACCACACTTCTAGGTGTATAGAACTGCCCGCCCTTCTTGCCTTCGGCCAATGCAAATTCGC
The DNA here is from genome assembly GCA_027486695.1 of Chitinophagaceae bacterium. Taxonomy (GTDB): domain Bacteria; phylum Bacteroidota; class Bacteroidia; order Chitinophagales; family Chitinophagaceae; genus Parasediminibacterium. Next base: position 1,527 of record JAIXOS010000159.1, read on the forward strand.
CCAAAAAATATTCAAACACATGCCCCAACACATCGGCACTTCGTGCTTTGGCATCGCCTAAAGCAATGTTACCAACCAAATCAATCAATTCGCCCAAGCTTGTCGGGTCGAGGTTTTGTCGGGCAAATACTTTGGGTAACACGCCTTTCAATGAAGCATTTTCTTTTTCTATGGCATCCATGGCATCGTCTACAAACTTGCCTATTTCTGGTTGTTTGGCTTTCGATTGCAGGTAGCTCCAACGGGCATCCTGTGGCACAAAAAACACATTTTCGGCTTTGTATTCGTCTTTGTCTTCGGGGTCGGCGCCGTTTGCTGCTTCTGCTTGTAGCTTATTGTACAGTTCTTCAAAAGCATCTGAAATGTATTTCAGAAATATCAGCCCCAACACAATGTGCTTGTATTCGGCAGCATCAATGTTTTTACGGAGTTTGTCGGCTGTTTTCCAAAGCTGCTTTTCTAAAGGTTCTTCTGTTGTTGCTTTTTGTTTAGCCATTATGGGTAGGGTTCATTTTTTGGCAAGATAGTTTTGTGCAGCCGTTTTGTTGCTTATGCTAAGAATGTAGAAGTATCTTGACAATGTGTAAAAATAGGGTGTGAGTAAAGAGTAGAAACGTATGTTTGACTGCATGTAGGTTACGTGCTCTTTTGCCCAATGTATCATATTGTAATAATTGCCTACACCATTTTTATAGCTGTTGAAAATCCATGCAGCAGATGAAAATAGCTTTAGCATGCCTAATGGGATAGCCCACTTTTTAAGTGCAACATGAAAAGTGTAGTATAGTGAGTAGCCATTATTCCAAAAAGAAAACAATGGTACTTACTACACGGGCTTTTTGAATATAGGGTTCTTTAGGTTTTTCATTTTCTTCGGCTCCTTCCGCATCGCTGTAATATTTACCGGCAATGGTAATTTGGCCTTGCGAAGCGGTTTTGATTTTGCCCAAACTAGCTTGTGAGTCGTTAGCAAATTGTTCGCCCGAAATGCGTGCATTTTTGGTGCTTTCGGCTATTAATTTGGGTTTAATAGAGTTGAGTTCGGGGAAGGAATAGTTGGTGGTAATTTCGGCTGTTAAATCGCTGCTTACAAGGTCTAAGGTTATTTTGGCCGATTTGTTTTCGGTTTCTTTTACCTCTTTCGATTGCACGGTTAAGATTTGTTCGGTGGTGTAGCGGTCAATTTTGGTTTTTACTTGTTGCCCGTTTTGCCATTCGTTTTCGTAATATTTTTGACGGTCGGTAACGCCAATATTGTTGACTTGTATGGCGCTTTCGCTGTAGCCGATGCTTGTTAAATACGCAATGATGCTTTTTTTCTTGTTATCTGTGAGGCGAATAATATCCTGCAAATTATCGCCCGAAAAAGAAAATTTCAAGTTGATAGATGCCGAGGTAGCCATCATATTCATTTCGGCAAGGCCTTTAACGGTTACCACGCGGTCTTTATCGCTAAAGGTTTTGAGCCCCTTGAATATAAAAAAGCCCAACAACAACAATCCCAATAAAAGAGAAGTGCCTAAAATGACGGTTTTTGAAAGCGATTTGTTTTCCATATACTGTAAATTAAATTGATAATAACTGCAATATACACATAAAAAAATAGTTGGTAACACGGCTGTAAATAATTTCAAAGTCCCATGTGTTTTAATAATGTATTAACATGTAGGATGATGAATTGCCGGCAAATGCCGCAACTTTTGTTCGAGATTGCTTCGAGACTGCTTCGGGTTTGCTTCGACAATTGTTCGACACTTGTTCGGGAAAATGCCGAAGCCCTTCGGGAAATTGTCGAAGCTGTTCGGGAAAATGCCGAACAAGCACTATCACCACCACGAAGCAGGGTAGAAGCAATCTTGGCACGGCTTGGGAAAAGGAGCGTGGTGCCAATGCTATTCAGTACGAGCGTTTTGTTAATCCAAATTGAGCCGTAAAACAAAGGGGCAACCACTATCGTTCAACTACCATTATGGGTAATTGGAAGAACATTTGTAGGCGTTGGCAGAAGCGCAAAGGAAAGGCAACCGCATTTTGTGCAATTTTATTCATGCAATTGTAATTTTCCGTACATGCGCAATTGAATCATCCTTTAATAATTGACACTATGAATATCGAGAAATCCATTTGTATCATCGACGACGACAAAGTGTATACCTACATGCTTAAAAAAATGATACAAAAACTAGGCAATTGTCAAACGGTTATTAATTATTCAAACGGGCTTGAGGCGTTGGAGTCTATCAAAAAAAGCATCGCAGAAAACGACACGAATGTATTGCCCGACATTATTTTCCTAGACATCAATATGCCGGTGATGAACGGTTGGCAATTTTTAGAAGCTTACAGCGAAATTCAATCTAAAATATCCAAGAAAATACAAATTTATCAAACAAGTTCTTCTGTCAATCAGGCAGATATTGATAAATCGCTCGGTTATCATGTTGTAACGAAGTATATTGTTAAATCTATGGATATCAATACACTAAAGTCGCTCGTTATGTATGCCAATTAGCATGAGCGGTTGGGTTTAAAATTGGCTGATAAAGCAACAAAATCTTTTTTTTCTCAATTCTTTCCATTTTTTTCCTTGCCTTTTGGGCTTAGCAACATGTTGGTAAATAGTATTTGAGCAAATGAAACTAAACCTGCAATTTTGTTGCCCATTATGCAATCTATTCAAGCGTTTTTTCCGCAGTTAGCACAGCCTAAAAAAGTCATTATTACATGCCATCAAAAGCCCGATGGTGATGCAATGGGCAGTTCGTTAGGGCTTTATCATTTTTTGGTACAATTAGGCCATTCCGTAACCGTTATTTCGCCCACCAATTGGGCTGATTTTTTAAATTGGATGCCCGGAGTGGACACCGTTGTTGATTACGAAGCCAATAAAGCAGCAGCGCAACGCCTAATAGATGCCTGCGAAGTATTGTTTTGTTTGGATTTCAATATTTTACACCGTACCAAACATTTGGAACAGCCACTCACCAATGCTAAGTGTACCAAAATATTGATTGATCACCACCAACAACCGCAGGTGGAAGCATTTGATTTTGGTGTTAGCGATACGACCAAAAGCAGTACCTGCGAAATGGTGTATGATTTTATTATGGCAAGTGGTTATGCCGATAAAATAAGCAGAGAAGTGGCCACTTGTTTGTATACAGGTACCATGACCGATACGGGGTCGTTCCGTTTTCCTTCTACATCAGCCAATGTACACCGCATGGTAGCCCATTTTAAAGATTTGGGTTTGGAACATGCCGCTATCCATAGCAACATTTTTGACAGTTCGCTCGAAAACAAACTTCGATTTACCGGCCATGCTTTGCTCAATCGGTTAGAAGTGTTTTACGAATACAACACCGCCTTAATGTACATTACCAAATACGATTTGAGAAAATTTGACATCAAAACCGGCGATACTGAAGGCTTAGTCAGTTATTTGTTGTCTATTCAAGGTATTCGCTTTGGTGCCATTGTTATTGACCGCGATGAGGAACGCAAATGGAGTTTTAGAAGCAAAGGCAATTTTGATGTAAATACGTTTGCCCGCACCCATTTTGAAGGAGGGGGACATTTTAATGCCGCCGGAGGTAGAAGCAGCGATTCATTAGAAAATACCTTACACCATTTTAAACAAATTTTACCCCAATACCAAGCGCAATTGCAGTAAAACCCGCCTGTGCCAACAAACAATTATCAATAAATACCCATTGCAATGCATTTGGCGTTATTTTTACCTGCTTAATATCTGAAAACAAAAATACACACATGAAAAAGCTTACTTCTATTGTAGCACTTGCTTTGGCTTTAACAAGCTGTCAGCAATTTGAAAAAACAAAATCCGGTCTGCCGTATAAAATTACCAAGGGAAGCGGTGGTGCCAAGTTAAAAAGCGGTCAATTTATCAAATTCAATGTAGAATTTAAAGTAGGCGCTAATGACTCTGTATTAAACAGCACGTTTGAACACATTCCGGCTTTTACAATGTACGATACTGCCCGTTTAGGCAAGTACAATTTCACTGAAATTTTACCTTTGATGTCTGTAGGCGATAAAGCCGAATTTTCTCTAAGCATCGACACCTTGAAAAGCTTGGGCATGATTCCTGAGTTCAACAAAACCTTTGCTAAAGGTGGTGTAGTAAAAGGACGTATTGAATTGTTGCAAGCATTCAATAGCGAAGCCGATGTAAATGCAGCTTACCAAAAAGCGATGGAAGCTGAAAAAGAGAAAGAAATCAAAGCCCTCGAAGCCTATATAGCTCAAAAAGGCATTAAGGCACAAAAAACACCGGGCGGTGCATTTGTAGAAATCATTACTCCCGGCGATGCTACAGCTAAAGCCGACAGCGGTAAACAAGTTACTGTGTTGTACAAAGGATACACGGTAGAAGGAAAAGTATTTGATAGCAACATGGGTAAAGAAAACGCTGCAAAACCACCTATGAATGTGGTTATTGGTGCTCATTCCGTTATTCCGGGTTGGGAAGAAGGCCTTAAATACTTTGGCAAAGGAGGTAAAGGAAAAATTTTAGTACCGTCTATGTTGGCCTACGGACCACAAGGTGCAGGTGCTGATATTAAACCTTATACCAACTTGGTGTTTGATGTGGAAATAACCGATGTTACCACTCCTGCTCCAAAGCTAGCACAACCTAGTGCACCCAATGCACCACAAGTAATGCCACAAGGTCATTAATCACAAAATGGATTGATAGTATAGCCCGACACCAACTGTGTGTCGGGCTTTTTTGTGCCTATCACCACATGGGTCAGGTAGCATATTAAATAATAAGTGGTGTTATGGATAAAACTGTTGGTGTTGATTTTTAAATAGCCTTAGCTATTTGTGAAAGTTCAAATGTAAGCGAACTCCATCCAAGTGAAATATTTGCGTAAATGGTTTGGGAAGACACAATCAAAGCGGAGCAATGTAAATGATTATTTAATTGTTGGGGTTGCACGCAACGAAACAAAGAAAGCCAAGGGCGTAATATTTTTTGTATACCATGTCATTGCAATGACGATATTTTTTTATGTAACCGGCTTTTGTACTAATAGGTTTCATATGTTGCGTCGCACACTCGTACTTTCAGTGCGCTGAGGAGCTTTTATTGTAGCGTAAGTATTTCACCTAACAAAATAATGAAGGCAACACCAATAGCGGCTGAATTTTTTCTATTCCGAAAAATTAGTAAATATTTTCCCATCAAACTTATACAAACCTGTGTTTCTTGTTCCGAACCAAATGTTTCCTTTTCTATCTTGCAGCATACTAAAAACTGCATATTTGCTAATGCCGTTAATGGTGTTGTAGTTTTTAAAAATTTTCCCATCATAGCACCAAATGCCACCTTCGTTTTCAACTGTTGAAAGCCTTTCTTCTCCACCAAACCAAATATTACCAACTTTATCTACCAATTGGGGATTCCCAATTCCAACTTTCTCGGTAAACTTTGCAAAGCTTTTTCCATCGTAAATAAAATTACCCTTTGCTCTGCCACCAAACCATATGTTTCCTTTTCTATCTTCTACAATTAAGCGAATCCAACTATCGCCATTGGGTTTAACACTTGTGATTGATTTCCCATCAAAACAACAAACGCCTTCCATCCCCGGTGGCATCCCTGAAGCAAACCAAATTTTTCCATTTTTGTCTTCTAGCATGCAGTCCACCATTTTTAGGTGAAGACTATCTTTATTAATAACTCCATCATTGTTTAACAAACGAGTAAATGTGTTGTTGTTATAACAGTAAACCCCGTCACCTGTTCCAAACCAAACTTTTCCACTTTTGTCTTGCAACATACTCCATACAGTATTTTTTGTTGATTGTTTAGAGTAATAAGTGTTGCTAACTAATGGTCTAAGGTAAAATGGGATTAAAACTGG
>JAIXOS010000194.1 GCA_027486695.1 Chitinophagaceae bacterium
CAAACTACCGCCTTGGAAATTGGCGACGAACCCATGCAGTTTCACTCCAAATTTCCAGAAGTAAGTGTTTCAGTAGGCGAACAAAGGCTAGAAGCCATTCCCCAATTGCTGTTCGATAGACCCGACTTAGACGTGATTATATTAGACGATGCCTTTCAACATCGATCAGTTAATGCGGGTTTTAATATTTTGCTTACCGAATTTGCCAACCTATATGCCAACGACTTTTTTTTGCCTACCGGCGATTTACGCGATCAAAAAGCATCTGCTAAGCGCGCCAATGTAATTGTGGTAACCAAATGTCCCGCCGATTTATCTGCAGAAAAAAAGCAACACATTATTACACAGGTAAAGCCAATGAGCTACCAACACATCTTTTTTACCACTATTGCCTATGGAATTCCTTATCACATACACAGCAAAGTAGCGCGAGCCATTACACAGCACGACGAAATATTGCTTGTTTGTGGTATTGCCAATCCAAAGCCTTTGAAAGAATTGTTGTTGAAAACAGCACTTACATACCATCAAAAAAATTACAACGATCATCATATTTTTTCGATTGACGATTTAAAAGAAATTAAACAACTATTTGAAGCTATTGATGCCAAAGAAAAGTTTATCTTAACTACCGAAAAAGATGCGGTACGACTCATGAAATTTACCGATGCACTAGAACATTTGCCTATTTATGTGTTGCCCATCAAACACCAAAATTTATTCAATGAAGGGGATAATTTCAACGAATAAGTAATTCGATACATCACCACCTTCTCTTTAAACAACAACAACACATGAGCGACAAAAAAAAGTCTAAACATAAAACATCTAAACAAACCCACCGACCCAAATTAGAGGTTCAGGGTACATTAGAAATTACCCGAAGTGGCATTGGCTATGTATTAATTGCCGATAAAACAGGGGATGTATTGGTACGTCCCGGCGATTTTAATACAGCTTTGCATGGCGACACCGTAACCGTGAAAGTAGTAAAAGAAAATCTAACGTCTAAACGCAAGGAAGGACGTATAACATCTGTAGTACTGCGCAAACAAACCGAATTTGTTGGTACCATACAATTGGGTACCAATTATGCATTTTTTGTGCCGGATACCGATAAGCCAATGCCCGATTTGTATATCCCTTTCGATAAGTTGCATGGAGCAAAGCACAAAGACAAAGTAGTAGCTAAGTTGATTAAATGGGATAAAGACGATAAAAAACCCGTAGGAGAAGTATTGTCGCTCATGGAAGCCACAAGCGATAGTGATGCTGCCATGAAACAAATACTAGCCGAAGCGGGATTTCCACTTTCTTTTCCAAGCGAAGTGATGCAGGCTGCATTGGCATTGCCCAACGAAATTGATGCGGGGGAAATAAAGCTGCGTAAAGATTGCAGAGATGTACTTACGTTTACAATAGACCCCGTAGATGCCAAAGATTTTGACGATGCCATTTCGGTACGCAAACTAAAAAGTGGTTACGAAATTGGCGTACACATTGCCGACGTAAGCCATTATGTACACCCCGATAGTATTTTGGATCAGGAGGCCTACAAAAGAGCCACTTCCGTTTATTTACCCGATAGGGTGAATCCGATGTTGCCCGAACGGATATCCAATGAACTTTGCTCGCTCCGACCTCATGAAGACAAATGTACCTTTTCGGCAATATTTAAAATAAGCGCCAAAGGCGAAGTAAAAGATTATTGGTTAGGAAAAACGCTTATCCATTCCAAGCACCGCTTTACCTATGAGGATGTGCAGCAAATCATCGAAACCAAAGAAGGCTTATACAATAGCGAAATTTTGTTGCTCAATAAGTTTGCCCAACAGTTTAGGCAGCAGCGTTTTCAAGCGGGCGCCATTAATTTTTCCTCGCAAGAAGTGCGTTTTGAACTCAACGAACAAGGCGTACCCATTGGTATTTTGATAAAAGAAAGCAAAGAAGCGCATCAGTTGGTAGAAGAATTTATGTTATTGGCCAACAGAACCGTAGCCGAAGCGGTGGCAAAAGTGGAAGTTAGCGGTAAGCCCGTACCTTTTGCCTATCGTATTCACGATAAGCCCGATGAAAAAAAATTGCTCCCTTTTATTGAGTATGCACGCAAATATGGTCACCGTTTCGATGCCTCTACTCCCGAAAAAATAGCCCGTAGCTTTAATACCATGCTTGCCGAAGTAAAAGGCAAACCCGAACAACAGGTTTTGGAACAATTGGGCATACGTACAATGGCAAAGGCTGCCTACACTACCAAAAACATTGGCCACTATGGCTTGGCTTTTGAATACTATTGCCATTTTACCTCACCTATTCGTCGGTATCCCGATGTATTGGTGCACAGAGTGCTGCAAAGTATTTTGTTGGGAAAGCCCAATATGGACAAACAAATGGAAGAAAAATGCAAGCACAGTAGCGAGCGCGAGCGTGCTGCAATGGATTGTGAACGCTCTAGCAATAAGTACAAGCAAGTAGAGTTTATGCACAGTCGCTTAGGCGAAAATTATGAAGGCGTAATCAGTGGTGTAGCGGCTTTTGGTTTTTGGGTAGAAACCATAGAACACAAATGCGAAGGATTGGTAACCGTAGCTAGCTTGAGCGATTACGACGAATTTAGGCATGTAGAAGCCGATTTTAGCTTAGTAGGTAGACGTAGTGGCCGTTCGTTTAAAATGGGTGATAAGGTGTGGATTAAGGTAGTGGCAGCAAGTTTAGACAAAAGGCAGCTCGATTACATTTGGCTACCTAACGGCAATAGCGAACCGCTAACAGCCCCTAATAAAGGACAAAAAGCCAAAACAAAGTCCAAAAACAAAGAACCGAAGAAGCACATCAAATAAATGCGCTTGCTAATAGCAATTAAAGCTTATGCATTTGAAAGTATGCGATAAGTACCTTTTTAATTGTTGCGTTTAAACCTTGCTTTTTAGCAAAAAAAGGCATTGGTAGCAGTTAAAAGGAGGAATTTTTCGCAAAAATGCACGAAATGGTAGCCCAATGAGGCGTTGTAAACAATTGAAATACATTTTACTTTGGCGTTAAAAGCCTTAATCTTTCTTACGCATGAAATTGTCTGATGAGTTAAAAAAAGCCTTGAAGTTGTTGCCCGAAGCGGAAAAGGATAAACTGATTTTGAAATTGCTGCGCAGCAATAGCAAACAAGCAAAAATTTTAGACTTCGAATTGGTTGATACAGATACGGTAGAAGACAAAAGGCAGTTGCTTTATGAAGCAATCAACGATTCACTCAGCACTTTGGCTACGTTTAAAAACCCTTCAATGGGCTATTTGTTGACCCAAGTTAGGTTGTTAAGTGGAGAAATTAATGAACATGTACTCATTACGAAAGACCCTTATGGCGAAATTGTTTTGAATTGCCATTTGCTGCAGCAAACTTTGGCACTGTTTCAACCGGTTATTGAGCAGCAATCGTATGCCAAAGCTTATCCAATTTGTATTTATATTGTAGCCCGCATTTTTAAAATATTATTGCTGATACAAAAGCAACACGAAGATTTACACATTGAGTTTAAAGACCCACTTGCCCTTTTGGCCAATGAATTGGGCAAAAGCCACTATTCCATGATGACGGCCATTAGAAATGGACTAGATGTGAATTGGTTAGCCCTTTTTGAACTGCCATCCAACCTTGTGCAAATACACAAAGATTTGCGTGCAGGGGGCTTTTTGCGGTAATGGGTAAAATGGGTAAAGTCAATGATGTCAATATTCCAAGCAAAGGCAAACAAGCTTCGGCTACGCGCCGCTGTGTATAACAGTTGGTCTGTTGTTTTGCAGACGAGTAGTCGCCAACGCATTAGGGAAGTCCACCCACCTTTCGGTGGTAAATTTGCTAGGGACATAAGTACTCGTATCTTAGAGTTGTATATC
>JAIXOS010000494.1 GCA_027486695.1 Chitinophagaceae bacterium
TAAAAATATTTATAAAGCAAGTACTGGCTATGCAATAGACACTAGACAGCTATTTGTAAATGGCCAAAGAGCTATAAGAGCGAGAAGCACCGACACTTTACCTTACTCATTAATGGTGATTGATAGTAATAATGTGGGTATAGGATATGTAAGCCCTAAGGTTGATATGCTTACTTGGAATAATATTTCTAACATGGAGATGGTATATAGAGAAAAGTGGACAAACTCTCGTTGTGGTGTTGCAAGTATTGCATCACTTGGTACCTCGGTAATGGTTACTATGAAACAACCTGGTTTTAGATATATGACAACCAGAGGGCTCACAAACGTAAAAACACCTTGGTACTATGAAAATGCTTATGAACTATTAGATGAAGAAGGCGAATGGTATTTAGATAAATCAGGAGCTATAAATGGTACAGCCAATACTTTTTATTACAAACCGTATAGTGGTGAAAATATGGCCACAGCAATTTTTTCTGCACCCGTTTTGGATAAACTAATTACTATCCAAGGATCTTCTATCAATACACCAGTGTCGAATATTATTATGGAGGGCATAAACCTTGCATATACCACATGGTTAAATCCGAATTTTAATACTGGCCACTCCGATGCGCAAAATAATGTGTTACGACAAACAGCTTCAAACATGTTTATACCAAGTGGTGCCGCTATAACTTTAAAATATGCATCGTCCATAATTTTTGAACGTTGCAATTTCTCTCAACTAGGTTGCACTGGTATAAATATGTATGCAGGTTGTCAAAACAACCTTATTCAAGGGTGCACTTTCAAAGATATTTCTGCCAATGGTGTGCAAATTGGTGATTACAAAGACTGGAGCGTTGCTACTAGTGAAAACTATATTTTACAAACAGATAGTAGATACATATTAAAAAATAACGACGTAATAAACAACTACTTTAATAGATGTGGCGTAGAATACAGATCGTCAAATGCTATTGGGGCAAGTCTTCCTCAGGATATGGATATTACGTACAACGAAATTGCAAACATGCCTTATGGTGGCACACACTTAGGTTGGGGTTGGCAGTACTCTGGTTCTATAATGCAAAATAATACCGTTAAGCACAATTATATTCATAATGTCCTAGCAGAACTAGACGATTGTGCGGGTATTTATTTTCTTGGCCCCAACGGTTCTTCATCCATTAAATCAATTGTTGATAGCAACTTTGTACGAACTTCCAATGATCATGCATTGTACTTTGATGAAGGTTCTAGTTGGTACACTTGTAACAACAATGTATATGACGATATTGTATCTGTAAATATCAACATTTCAACACCCGATAAACACGATATACAGGTAACCAATACCTATGCCGACGATAATACTTTTTGGAACAAAGGCACAAACTGTACAGTAAGCCCTATAAATGTGGTTACCAATGGTAGCTGGCCTACTGCGGCTCAAAATGTAATTAAAGATGCTGGCTTGCAGGCTGCTTATGCCGATATTAGAGGCACAAGCTATGTTGATGAAACCTTCAACTTTATCAATATTGGAAGTGTGCCTACAGGTTGGGTTACCAATACTTCGGGTGGCACTATTGGTGCAGTAGACCTTTTAAACGATGGCGACCGTAGTGTAAAGCTGCAAAAAAACATTGTAGCCAACAATTTAAGCATTACAAAATTATTTACACCCGTTAGCGGCTATGTAATAGCTCAGTGTAAAGTAAAAACAGATGAAACAACTAGTTGGAAAAACGCTTCTTACATTTTTGATAAGGATGGGTTGCCTGCTGTAAGTATCATTTTTAAAGATGGCAATATACAAGTGTACAAAGGGCCTGGTATGTACACTACATTACAAACCTTTACCCCAAATACTTGGTACGATATTAAGGTTGCCTTAAATACCGAAAGCAAAAAACTTGACATTTATATAAATGGTGTTTTAAAACTGGCGCAAGACAATTTTAGAAATCCGGTTGCTGATATTGCGCAAATACAGTTTGCTATTGGCAACAATTTTTCTGGTACACTTTTTTACAACGACGTGCACGTTTATGCAGATTTAAACTTTGTAAACGAAAATTTTAATACCGCCGCTACCAATACTTTACCCTACAATTGGCAAACTACCACTGCTGGTACAATTGCGATTGCCGATATGCCCAGCACTTTCGATAAAAGCGTAAAACTCACCAAAACCAATACCACAGGTTTTTTAACCGCTACCAAAGTTATTGCACCCATCAGTGGTAGAGTTGTTGTATGTGCCAAAGTGCGTACCGAAGCAACAACTGACTGGAAAAGTACCCCAACAATAATGGATAGAAATGGGGCTATTGCAGCGAGCTTGATTTTTAAAGATGGCAACATCCAATTGTACAACGGTGCTGGTAGTTATGTAATGGTACAGCCCTTTGTGGCAGGTACTTGGTATAGTTTAAAACTTGTATTAAATACCGATACGGATAAATTGGATGTGTATGTGGACAGTGTTCTAAAAGTAAACCAAACTAATTTTAGAAATAAGGTAGCCGATATCAGCCAAGTGCAGTTTTCTATTGGGTCTGGTTTTGTAGGCACTGTTTACTATGATGATTTACAAGTGTTTATCAATGAAGGCGGCACCACAACTGTATCTACATTGAGTGCACCCATTAGCCACATCGCTGTTCCTGAATCTTTGTTGGAAAACAATTTTAAAGTGTCTCCAAATCCAACAAATGGAAATGTCAATCTCTCCATTACAGCCAACCAAAACCAAACAGCAACGATTGTTTTTTCAGATGCAAGTGGCAAAACCATCAAGGTAATTAATGCACAATTGCAAAGAGGCCAGCAAACAATTAAAGTAAGTGCAGCTGACTTATCGTTAGGAATCTACAATGTTACTACTCACTTTAACGATAAAAAAATTACCCAACAAATAATTAAACAATAATCACTCCATTAAATACCCCCTTTTTATTAAACAAACCCATTTAAATCAAATACATTTAATTTATTAATATCTAATCTGCTTAATGAAGATATAGTAATCAATGTCGAAAATAAAAGCATTGGTTACTATTTCCTATTAAATATTTAATTAAACCTTTATACATGAAAAAAAGAGTACTCTTATTATTTGCACACCTAACAATGATTTTTTGTTTTGTGCATGCTCAAAGTTCCTACACTTGGATTGGGGCATCTGGTGCTAGTTTTCAAACAAGCACAAGCTGGAGTCCAACTCGCACAACCCCTGCCTTGAATGATGTTTTGCAGTTTACTAGTAATGCAACTGTAACTAACGTACCTACTCAAACTATTGGTCAATTGATATTGTCCGGTAGTTCAACTGTAGTTAGTTTGCAAGCAGCAACTGGCGGTTCACGCACGTTAACCATTGGTAATGGAAACGTATCTGGTACCGATTTAGATATACCAAGCGGTTGTTCTTTGACCATGGCTACTGGTACAGCCTCAAACGATGCACTAACGATTGCTTTTACCGGAACGCCAACGGCTTCAATTGCTGGCAGTTTGGTTATCAACGCAAGCTTTACTGGTCAATATACCAACACGTATATAGCAACCAATAGTACAACTACTGTTTCTGGAACGGTTACTAATACTGGTGCTATTACAAGCTCTGCTACAAATTTGGTATTTGCTTCTGGTAGCAATTATATCCACAACCGACCCGATGGTACTGTTGCACAGGCATTTCCAGTTGCCAATTTTACCAATGCAAATGTAACGGTTCAAGCCTTAGTCAATTCAAGTGCAACTCCTGCATTCACTAATTTTCCCAGTGCAATGGCTTCGCTTACTTGGAATACTCCTTTGGTAACTAGTACAGGAGGTTCGAGATGGACTTTAGTTAGCGGAACTTCGTTAACCATTACTGGAAATGTGTCTATTACGCAAGGTGCAAGCACTACAAGTATTGCTTTTTCGGGTAGTTCAGCAAATAGTGTAAACATCGGTGGCAATTTGACAGTAACTGGTACAACCCTTTTTACTGGCAGAGGGACAATGAATTGGACTGTTACCGGTGATTTTACTTTGAATAACAACGGTGCTACTACTCTTATAAGTGGTTTTTACAGTGGCACTGGTAGTGTTACCTCTACAATGACAGTAGGTAACTTGACTCAGAACGGTGGAACTTTTACGTTGAATGGTATATCCGCTGTTGCAACAGGAGCAAGTACTGGTAAATTGGTGGTGAAGGGTAATTTTAACAAAGCAGCTGGTACATTTACAACAGGCACAACAGTAAGTACTTCAGCTACAGCGCCAGGTGCACAAGTTGGAACCATAGAGTTGAGTGGTACAACTGCACAAACTTTTACTTTAACTGGGGGCTTCACCAATAGTCCCAATCTTACCATCAACAATAGCAATGGCGTTACACTTGGTAGTGCTGTATCGTTGCAGAATAGCAGTATTTTAACCTTAACAAGTGGCAAGTTGGTATTGGATAGCTATAATTTAACCATGGGTAGTGGAGCTAGTATTTCACCAAGTACCCCAACAAGTGCTAGCTATATAAATGCAAGTGGCAATGGTTTATTGATACGTCAATCCGTTCCGTCTTCTGGAAATACAGTTTTCCCCGTGGGAACTGCAACTAGCTATGCACCACTGATTTTTACGGGAGGCACAGCAGGTAGAGATATTACGGTTGGTGTTAAAGGTAGCTTTACCAATTCAGTACCATATCCTGATAATGTAGTAAACCTACAATGGTCCATTTTGGCTAGTGCATCTACGCAACCAACGGTAACTTTTCAATACAATACTGCCAATCAAGGCAGTGGCTATATTTCAAGTGGAGCGGTGTTAGGCATTAATGCAAGTGGTGCCTATACAGAAACAGCACTGTCGTCTGTAAGTGGTGCTAATCCTTACACGACTTCAATTTCCTTAGCACTTCCCACAAGTGGGGCTAGCTTATATGGAATAGGTAACCCAAGTAGCTTTCTGGTGAATTTAGGTATTCCTACGGGTGTTACAGCAACAGCAGGTACAGCCTCTGCGTCAGTTAGTTTTACTCCGCCCGCTATTACGACAGGTATTACCGGCTATCGGGTAGTGTCTTCTCCGGGCAGTTTTACCGCATCGGGCACAACAAGTCCTATTGTTATAACGGGTTTAAATAGTGGCACTCCTTATACCTTTACAGTACAAGCAACTGATGGTACGTACTTTGGCACTACAAGTACAATATCCAATTCCGTTACCCCAACAGGTAATTATAGTTGGACTGGAAGTACTAGTAACGATTATCAGGTAGCTA
>JAIXOS010000434.1 GCA_027486695.1 Chitinophagaceae bacterium
AGAGGTAGTGGCGACAATATGGGTGTAGCTGGGGGTTTGAACGACAATTCTGCTATTCCTTCTGAAGTGACTTCATTCTTTCCTAATGGATTTGGCATTTACAACATGAGTGGTAACGTTAGCGAATGGGTTGCCGATGTATATCGTCCTCTTACAAGTTTAGAAGCCGATGACTTTAATCCATATAGAGGTAATACCTTCTTAAAAGTAGATATGGCAAAAGGTGCAGGTAATTTGAGAGATAGTTCAGGAAGAATATTGATGATACCTGAAACACAAGCAGACTTAGCGAAACGCAGCTACAAAGCAGTTAAGGCCTCTAACTTTAAAGATGGTGATAGCACTAGTGCCGTATATTATGGATACGGTCAATCTTCACTTATTTCAGATAAATCTAGGGTAATCAAAGGTGGTAGTTGGAATGACAGACCTTATTGGTTAAGCCCAGGTAATCGTAGATTTATGGATGAAGATCAAAGCAGTAGTACTGTTGGTTTCCGTTGTGCGATGTCGCACTTTGGAGCAGCAGAAGGAACGAAAGCTTCTATCAAAGCAGGTAACATCTTTCCTAAAAGAAAGACTAAACGATAAGGAAAAGTAAAACGCAGCCTTTAACAGTACGTTAAAAAATGACCACTCATTAAAATGAGTGGTTTTTTTATGTAATTTGAAATCAACAAATACACTATCATGCAAATTCAAGAATTGTATAGATTATATCTTAAACATCCATCGGTACAAACAGATACTAGAAAAATACAAAAAGGAGACCTTTTCTTTGCCCTTAAGGGGCCAAACTTCAATGGCAATACTTTTGCACAACAAGCCATAGAAAAAGGAGCCGCCTTTGCGATAGTTGATGAAGCAATTAGTACCAATGTATCATCGAATCAAATAATTCTTGTAGACGACGTACTGCTTACCCTACAAGCGCTTGCTCGTTACCATCGTCAGCAATTTACCATTCCTTTTATTGCTATAACAGGCAGCAATGGCAAAACCACCACTAAAGAATTGGTATATGCGGTTTTATCTACAAAGTATACCACTTACACAACGCAAGGCAACCTAAACAACCATATTGGTATACCCCTTACTATACTAAGTATTCAACCAAATGCCGAAATGGCCGTAATTGAAATGGGAGCCAATCACCAAAAAGAAATTGCCGGATATTGTACCTATGTGTTACCAACACATGGAATTATTACCAACTGCGGTAAGGCGCACTTAGAAGGATTTGGAGGTGTGGAAGGTGTACGTAAAGGAAAAGGTGAATTATTTGATTATTTGCGCGTAACTAATGGAACCGCATTTATTAATTGGGATTACGATTATTTTCATGCAATGAGTACCAACATTGCCCATATTGTTAAATACGGTACACTAACGGGGGATATTATAGGGCAAGTAATTAGCAGTGAACCGTTTCTAAATGTTCATATTCAATCAGGATTCGAATCTTCATTTGCCATCAATACACAATTGGTTGGGGCCTATAATGTAGCTAATGTACTCACAGCTGTAATTATTGGTAAATATTTTGGTATTTCTATCAACCTTATTCAAAAAGCAATTGAAGGATATGCCCCATCCAACAGTCGCTCGCAACTGATTCAAAAAGATACTAACCACATAGTGCTTGATGCTTACAACGCTAATCCAACTAGCATGAAAGCAGCTATTGAAAATTTTGCAAAATTAAGTGCCCCAAAAAAAGTATTGCTCATTGGTGGCATGATGGAATTGGGTGAAGACAGTATTGTAGAACACCAAGCAATCGCCAGTTTTATCGACAACTTTACTTGGGAGAAAGTAATTTTCGTTGGTGGCGATTTTCAACAGATTGTTACTAAACAACCATCCCTCTTTTTCCCTTCAAGTCTTGAAGTAAAATCGTGGTATCGGCAACAATCGTTCACCAATACTTATTTGTTAATTAAAGGCTCACGGAGTATGCAAATGGAAAAAATTATTTCCGACTAAATAATGCTATTATTGAAATTCTATTATTGAATTGCCCTTTTTTAATGCTTGCAGGTTTCTTGGTGTAACTTGGAAAAACGGTAATTTAAATAATGTGCTAGTACTACAAAAAAAACAGCCGGCGGAAGTAACCACAATTGCCATTGGTGGTGCAACTGCTTGCATATCAATAAAATAATACCAACTGAAAAAAAGCAAATTGGCAACCAATTGTGGTGATGCTTTTTTATACCATGACGCAAAGAATACAAGCCAATGATAAAAGCTAGTGCAATCATTCCTGCTTCAAAAAATGCATTTTCAATGATGTTGACACCCAGCAAACTCAAACTACTCAAAAACAATGGTAAAACTGCACAATGAATAGCGCAAGCAACTGAAGCTAGTATTCCAAAAACATCCCAATTGATTTTTGATTTCATAAAGTGCAAAGATAATCAACTGCAACTATGTTGCAAATGTTTTTATGTTATTCATTACATTAACAATTCAACATCAATGAATCTGTTTTTTACTCAAAAATGTGTATCACTATCATAAGCCAAAAGCAGGTACCATCATTAGCACCGTAAGTGTATTAACTATTTTGCTATGGCATCCGATTCTTTACATTATTCAAAGAAACCTTTCAAAACACATTTACAGATTGATTAAAGTTGATATATTGCAACTATATAAAAAGTACGTTGTTACCACTATGCCGCTTAACTTTACCGTTGGGCAACTTTCCAATAAATCGGCAGTAATCGGCTCGTTATTTTATAACCAACACAAAGCAACATGAGTAAAAAAGTACTAATTTACCTAACTTTCTTTTTGGTACTACTTACCGGATTTTGGTGGTTTTTATTTAGAGATAATGATATGTGGCAAGCCAAATTGCCAACCATTAGCTATGTAAAACCCTTTAGATTTGTTACACAAAACGGAACACCTTTCACCGAATCCAATATGCTAGGCAAAGTGTGTGTGGTTGAGTATTTTTTTACCACTTGTAAAGGAATATGCCCACGAATGAACAACAATATGAAAGGCATTTATGAACTTTTTAAAAATGAGCCCAACTTTTTAATCGTTTCACATAGTTGTAATCCTGAAACCGACAGTGTTCCTATTATAAAAAAATATGCAGACAGCCTAGCTGTAGATACGCGGAAATGGATTTTTTTGACAGGTAGAAAAGATAGTTTATACAGTATGGCAAGAAACAGCTATTTGCTAGACGACCCAAAAAATAATTTAGAGCGGCTAGAAGACCAATTTATACATACTCAATTTTTTGCACTAGTAGATAAGTCGGGACAAGTACGAGGTCAGGTATATGATGGGCTAAAAGAAAATGAACTTAGTTTACTAAAAAAAGATATTGCCAAACTTTTGAAAGAAAAAGCTGGAAAAAATGGCTTTGTTAATGGTATTTTCAACAACAATCCACAGTAAGCAACTACGTATGATGCATTCATCTATAGGCGATATACTAAAAGCCAATTCGCTAAGCATAACCGATAGCCGAAAGACTATTTTAGAATTGTTTCAAAATAGTAAGGGAGCATTGGCACATGCAGATATTGAAAACAAAACCGCATCACAATTTGATAGGGTCACCATTTATAGAACATTACAAACCTTTGTAGATAAAGGCATTATTCATACCATACCAACTCCAGATAACAGTGTAAAATATGCGCTGTGCAAAGACAGTTGTGGACAAGGGCACCATCACGATAACCACATACACTTTATATGCGACAAGTGTGCTGTTACCTATTGCTTGGATCACGTACAAATTCCTCAAGTGGCTTTACCCACCGGATTTGTATATACTCAAACAGATGTGTTAGTTAGTGGTATTTGTAAAAATTGCAATGCACCATCATTAAAAGCAACAAATGAATAATCAACCTATAGCTATAGATTTGTCGCTAATTGCCGATTTATGCAAAGAAGACCGTAACACAGCAGAAAAAATGTTTCAGCTATTTTTAAAAAATATG
>JAIXOS010000317.1 GCA_027486695.1 Chitinophagaceae bacterium
AAAATTTGGTTATTGATGAAAAATTTTTTTCGTTTATTAAGTTACTCAAAACCGTACAGAAATTTCATTCCAAAATACATGTTTTATGTTATATTTTACATAATATTCGGTTTACTTAATTTTTCTTTATTAATTCCCTTATTAGATGTTTTGTTTAACAATAAGCAGCCTTTAGTAAATGTATTGCCAACCTTTACCTTAACTGCCGATTATCTTAAAAATTTATTCTACTTTAAATTAAATGAATATATAATTACTTATGGTAAGTTCGGGGTGTTATTTTATGTATGTTCTGTTTTGTTTATATTTGTAATTTTTAAAAATTTATTTGGCTTTTTAAGTCAGAAAGTACTTACCGAAATGCGTGTTACTTTGGTAAGTAAATTACGCCTAGCACTATTTGAACAGTTAAGCATACAAACATTATCATTTTATCAAAATGAGCAAAAAGGTAATTTACTGTCCATAATTAGTAACGATGTTTCAGAGATAGAAAATTCTATAGTTACGTCTATTCAAACTATTTTCAGAGATGTACTTGTGATTATTTCTACATTTATTATGCTTTTCTATTTATCCACACAACTAACCCTATTTACTTTATTAGTTTTCCCACTATCAGCTGTTGTTATCTCTACAGTTACTGGAAAATTACGTAAAAAAGCAAATAGTAGTCAAATTTTGTATGGTCAATTATTGAGTATTACAGAGGAAATGTTATCAAGCGTTCGGATCGTGAAAAGCTTCAATGCAGAAAAATTTATCAATAATAAATACAAAGAAGCCAATAATAATTTGAATAAAATGTTGGTTTCTATTTCGAATAAACGAGAATTAGCGTCGCCACTTTCAGAGGTTTTAGGAGTATTAGTTATTGTAATTATCATAATTTATGGAGGTTCACTTATTTTAAATGGTAAAAGTTCATTAACAGCTTCAGGTTTTATAGCTTACATAGCTTTTTATTTTCAAATAATTGCACCTGCTAAAAGTAGTGCAAACGCTTTTTCATATTTACAAAAAGGATTATCTTCCGGAGAAAGAGTCTTAAGAATACTTGATGGAAAAATATCCATAGAACAACCTCAAAATCCAATATTTCTAACCAAATTTGACAAAAGTATTCAGTATGAAGTTTCTAGTTTTAGGTATACAGATGTACCTATTCTAAAAAATATTTCGATAAAAATAGAAAAAGGGAAATCGATTGCATTAGTTGGGGAAAGTGGCTCAGGAAAATCAACCTTAGTGGATTTATTGCCAAGATTTTATGACTTAATTGATGGAGAGGTTCTGCTTGACGGAATAAATATTAAATTATTTGATATAAAAAGTCTTCGCTCTCAAATCTCTATAGTCTCACAAGAGGCAATTTTATTTAACGACAGCATATTGAATAACATTACTTTTGGTAGTGAAGAAATAGATAAAAATAAAGTTATACATGCGGCAAAAATAGCCAATGCTCATGATTTTATTGAACAGTTGGAAGAAGGTTATAATACAAATATTGGAGACAGAGGAATGCGGTTGAGCGGCGGACAAAAACAACGACTTACCATTGCCAGGGCCATTTATAAAAATGCTCCTATACTCATTTTAGACGAAGCCACCTCGGCACTCGATACCGAAAGCGAACGTTTGGTGCAAGAAGCTATTAATAACTTAATGCAAAACCGCACAAGTATTGTGATTGCCCACCGCCTAAGTACAATTCGTCATGCCGACGAAATTATTGTATTACAACAAGGCACTATTGTCGAACGAGGAAATCATGAAAGTCTATTAAATAAAAATGGCATATATAAAAGACTAATTGACATGCAAGAGGTAAAATAATTTCATATTATTATGCTTTTTCCTCATTCAGATTTGTTCTAAAAAATAGTAGTTGTGCAATAATTGTAAGCCAAATTAAAAGACAAGGTAAAGCTTTGATGGAGTAAGCAGTAAATAGATTTTTCCTGATTGATGGTGGAAATAAATCGGTTGATGCAAAAACTGTAAAGATGATAGCAAGAATCAGTAAAACATGTTTTTGTTTACTACTCAATTGTAAATCTTTTTGAATAACATACCAAATACCAACCCCTACGATAGCTATAATGTAAGTTGGACTTTCGGCTGCCGAACTAAATATAACGACGCTTATTAATGTTAAAGAAAGATATAACAACTGAAACGTTTTATTTTTCCAATCAACAATGCGAAAAAGAGGCAATATGTATAAAACTACAGCGGGCAATAGTATATACGCTACTTTCAAGTTGTTGAATTTTCCGATTCGTCTTGTCAATCCAAAAACACTAATATCTTGCATGCCACCAACTGATGATGAGGTAGCATTTTTAGAATTTTTGTATACCAAACTTGACCACCAATCTTTATATGTTTGAATCAAAAATTCAGGCGATGAAAGAACCATAGGTATTATTGTGAGGACGATAAACCAAAAAATTGAGTAGTAAAAAAACTTAACCTTATCAGAACTGAAAAAGAAGAAAACTAGACCTGCCACACCATAAATTTTCGTTAGTAACCCAACCATAATAAAAAAGGTTGCCCATAGTTCTTTTTTTTGTTCTATAAATACATAAGACAATATAATAAACGTGGCTACCATTGGATTATATTGTACATTATGAAGAGATGTTTGAAGTTCTACTAAAGAAATTAATAAAATTATATTGATTTTTACTTTTTCTAATGGTAGCTTTTGTACAGCAAAATATAATGCTGTTGCATTCGCCATACCCCAAAAAAAGCAACCAATAAAAGGGGGTATTATAGCAAAAGGCGCTATCAATAAGCTAAAAAGTGGTCCGTAATGATTCAAATCAAAATATTCAGCAGGGTAAGGAAGATATAAATTCTTTTTTTCTATCGTATGCCAAAAGACCTGTCTAAAAATTACGAAATTATTAGGTGCCCCTTTTTCCCTTATTAACTCACTAAGAATAGTTAAGGCCGATAGAATAAACCAAATTAAGGGCTGTATCAAGACAAAATTTTCAATTTTTTTTCCTATTCGATTTAACATCAGCTTTTTTTTATCAAAGAAAAGATTTTTTTTGCTTATTATTAAATAAATCAGTAATTTTTTATTAGTAAGCAAGATTTAAATAAATATCTTTGCCGGCTTTAATAATCATAGATGCCTAGTTTTAAGAAAGAAGTACTGCCTGCCTATTTTACCGTAACAATTCCATTTTTATTGGTAATATGTTTGGTACGCATATTTGAATACTTCGCTATTGCCAACAAATTTTTTATTCCACATGTATACAGGCTTGAGCTTGCGGGGTTGGTATACGATACGTGGATGTGGTGTATGTATTGCGTATTGTTTTTTGCACCGTTTACCGCTTTGTATTATGTAAAAAAACAGATGGGTTTAGTTTTTTTGCATGTATGCAACCACTTGTTGATTATCATGTACTTGGCTTTGTTAGTGGTATTTTCTGAACGCAACACACCGTTCGACCACGAATTTTTTACACGTAGTATGTACGAATCGTGGTTAACCACCAAACAAATGATGACGAGTGGTTGGATGGTGTATTTGCCCTTTGTTATTTACCTGAGTTTGTATTGGCTATTGTATCGTACGGTGGGCTTGGCGGCGGTATTACCCTTTACAGTTTTGCGCTTGGTTGTGGGCACTTGCATATTGGCTACGGCATTATTTTCGTATGCTAGCCCTTCTGAAGCATGGTTCAATCATGCCACAGGTTATTACTTAACCACCAATAAGTTTGGCTTCTGGATACAAGATAGCTATGCTTATTTCAGCAATAAGGATAATTTTGAACAACGCACTTTGACCAATACGGAATTGGCCAAAGAAGTGGCATTTTATCAGGCCAATCAACCATTTAAGTTCACAAGTACCGACTATCCACTGCTACATGCCGATAGTAGTAAAGATGTATTGGGCCATTTTTTCAACCTACAAAAAACGCCACCGAACATTGTTATTTTGGTGGTAGAAGGCTTGTCAAGGGACTTTAGTGGTCAGCATGCATATGCCGGCAGTTTTACACCTTTTTTAGATTCGCTGGCCAATCACAGTTTGGCTTGGAACAATTTCTTGAGTACAGCACCGGGCACTTTTGCGGCTCATCCAGCCATTTCTGGTTCTTTACCCTA
>JAIXOS010000021.1 GCA_027486695.1 Chitinophagaceae bacterium
GCGTTACCAAAGAATTATTGGTGGCTACTACTGAAGACCAAACACCATTTGTGTAAGTATAGGCACTGCCAACTGCATTGATACTTTTATCAAAACCTTTATCGTCTATACTATTTGCTAATCCACTTGCGGGATTACCACCGGTAATAAAAATCCCGTATCCGTTATGATAATTACCGTTTTCTTGGTACGTATTATTTAATGTATTGGTATTATTATATACACCCGGAACCAAATCTCGATAGGTACGATAACCTTTTGGTATATATCTTTCTACTGTTACATGTCCATTTATTGAGCCAGTATTTCCTACTACACCAATGGGTGCTACTATGCCACTCATATTGATGGCATTTGATTTTAAAGTAAGCGCACCGTTGGTATTGAGTGCTCCTTCTTTTAAAGTAAGTACTCCTAATATGCCAATATTTGAGCCTATTTCAATTGTTGCACCCAAACTATTCTGCAAGGTCAGATGGTTCATCATTCCGTTTCCCGTTATGGTTTGAAGAATACCGGCTGTGCCCGTTAAGCTAGTAATACCGCTACCTGCAATCCATCCATCTGTTCCGTTCATTATTAAAGCCCTACCAATATTCAATTGATGGTTATTGTTGATTATCGCACCATTGTTGATTGTCAAATCTCTTACAGAAGCCGTAACGCCCGTGGGAATGGTTGGTTGTAATCCGCCCGACGAAATCGTCGTATTTACTTGAGATGTAGGCACACCATTGCTCCAATTGTCATTATTATTCCAGTCGGTGCTTATTGCACCCGTCCAATTGGTTTCTGTTATTACTAACAAGTTGCTAGGTGAATTGGCAACCGCACCTGCATTTCCTACAACATAATTATTTACACCAGAAACAGGAATTGAAAGATTAGATACCAGAAAACTGTAAGGTAAGCCGGTTGGTGCCACCGTTTGACAGTTGTACGAACCTGTGCCGGTATTGTTGCCAAACTGATTGGTATTGGCCGGAATATAGCCCGAAGCACCATCACCGGAACCATAACTGAATTGTATGTTTGCAGTAGTAGCTTGTGTACTTGTAACTGACCATTGTAAATTGACCATCTTACTAGTATCCAAAACAGCCAAAGCAAAATTATTCGGTGCTACTCCGGTAATTCCCAACACGCCTACGGTAAAAGTAGTGGTAACTGATGGCGTTATTTTTAGCGGTGTATAACTGGTTAAACTAGGCCCGATGGGGAATATTGATGAAACATTCGAAATAGCAGGTGCCATAAACTTACCTACTCCGTTGGTAACAATATAACTTGCGCTAGTAGGATTGGCCGGTGCAATGCTTGCGCTACCACCCAATGTTAAATTGTAGCTACCCAATACCAACTTTCCACTTGTTAAAGTTAATATACTGCTATTTTGCATGGATATATTACTACCTAATATAACACCATTGGTATTGTTAATGGTAATGTTGGGACTGTTACCAAAACCACCGGTTAATGTAAACGTTTGAGATGATGTACCATTAAACTCTAAAGTGCCCGTTTGCGCTCCGAGGGCTGAAGTTGATACACTAACAGTGGTGCCGGTTGTAAAAGTTCCCGATACCTTATTGAAATTTCCTTTGACTACTAGCTTACCTATACTAGCACCCGTAGCAGTATTGTTAATACCATTTAAAGTAAACGTACCTCCATTTTGGGTAAAATTACCCACCGTCATTGTAGAGGTAACACTACCCACACCGCTGTAAAAATTATCAATTATCGAAACAGCACTCAATGCAGACATGGTGAAGGATCCACCTACTGTCCAATTCATATTACCACGCGCCAATGGCATAGAAACTTTGTCGATTGTTAAATTACCACCAATATTGATGTTGTTCAGCGCACTACCCGATGCTATAATAAAACTTGTTCCGCTACTTCCCTGTACAATGGAAACATTACCCGTAATAGTTAATGTTGTGCCACTCGAAACATTGATTCGTGAGCCTCCTGTTCCAGTTACCGCTGGTGTATTCCATGCTAAAGAAGCTATTACCGTTGGGAATGTAATATTGGACAATAAATTGCTGGACACGATTCCCTGTACTGTTATGTTTACACCTGACATATCTGTTGCCGTAGGTAAATTGCTGTTACCATCTGACCGATTGTAGATATAATTGGATCCGGATGAAAATACCAAGCTTGTACTGTTAATAGTGCCGCCTATATTTCCAGATTGGTTCTCAATTGTTCCATTTGCTCCAACGGTTGTTATGCCGTTACCCAAGTGGTAAATATTACCAAACACACCATATTGAGTAGTACTGCTAACAGAACCCGACACCGCTGAACCAATATATGTTAACACTGCTGTACCATTTGTTACAGCTGCGCCAAATGTACTTGATGGCACATTCGTGGCATTTGTAGTTGTTCCGCCGGTTGTTACTGCATACAAATTCTGATTCAAGAATACATATGTTCCCGCAGTGTAAGTGGTAACTGCCAATGCGGTTGGAGCCGTTGGCAATGTGTACGTAGCATTGCGCCGGATAGTTAGTTTACCAGAAATACCTGCTTTAGGACTGTTAATGGAGGCCAACTGCAATGTCAATGCATTCGAAATTTTATCTCTATCATTAGCTCCCCCTCCGTAAGCAGATGGAAGGGCGACAATTCCGTGACTATTCGTGGCCAAAATTAACTCACAACCACTTGGTATTTGTAAATCATTATCCGATGTATTGGTGTTGCCTACTGTTAATATTTGATTGCCATTACCTGTTGCAGGCTGTAAACTAACAACTGTATTGCTACCGGTTAATATCAATTGGCTAATTGACTGACTTGGCACGTTAATTACTGTTGCATTGCTTGCGAAAGTCAACACATCGGTGGTGGCAGGGCTTAATCTGCTTGGCGACCAATTGGTAGCAACTTGATAATCGCTATTAGTAGCACCTGTCCAAACATAATTGCTAGTTGGTGTTATTGTATTGGAAGCACTACTTGCCGACCCTACACCAGCA
>JAIXOS010000097.1 GCA_027486695.1 Chitinophagaceae bacterium
AGGAATTTAAAAAAAGCATTGAGGGACGATATTTTCCGGCGCAACGATTTTGCTGCTATCGCATCTTGCTTTAATTCGGCAAGCCAACTTTTTACAAAGCTTGGAGCAATATCTGCCACACTTGGTGCTTCGTATTGCGATACCAAAAAAACAAAAAATTGTTCTAAGTCGGTTTGGTAAGCCGTTAAAGTGTGCTTAGAATAGCGCTTTTCAAATTGCAAATAAGCAATGAATTGTGCAACTTCGGGATATATTTGAAAAGTAGGGTGCATAAAAAAGTAGCCTAAAGTTAGTACTAAAGGCTACTTGCAATATTTGATGGGCATAAAAGAAGCTTATCCTTCTATTTTTCCACTTGCTATCTGCTGCTTGTAAATTGCTTTCAACACCTGACCGCGGCGTACAACCGAAGGTTTGGTGAATGTTTGACGCTCTCTTAATTGAATAAGGGTTTTACTCTTTTCAAATTTCTTTTTGTACTTTTTGAGAGCCTTGTCAATGTTTTCGCAATCTTTTGAATCGATAATAAGCATAATGTATATACCTCCTTTGATGAAATTGAGGCTGCAAAAGTAATTGTTTCGTTGTATATTCCAAATTTGATTTCAAAAAATATTGGTAAAGGACTAAAAACAAGTGATTGAATCATTAAATCTTGCAGCACTTGCCCGTAGCTTCTTACTAGTGTCAAATGCTTTATTCATGGGCATTTGAGCCATAAAAGGCTTAGGTAAGTCAATACTTATCCACTTAATAATTTAATATTTGGTTAGCTTCTGTTTCAATACATTAAACCATTACCTTTGCGGCTCGAAAAAATAAAAATTCTTTTATGGCGGACTTGAAATTTCAACGCAACTTTGGTATTGCCGCTCACATTGATGCAGGTAAAACCACTACAACGGAGCGTATCCTTAGATACACAGGTATGATCCACAAAATTGGTGAGGTGCACGATGGTGCTGCAACAACCGACTGGATGGAACAAGAGAAAGAACGTGGTATTACCATCACTTCAGCTGCTGTTAGCTGTCAATGGAAATTCCCTACTATCAAAGGGGTTGCCGATTCTAACACCAAAAGCTACTATTTTAACATCATCGACACTCCCGGTCACGTTGACTTTACCGTTGAGGTAGAGCGTAGTATGCGTGTATTGGATGGTTTGATTGCTTTGTTCAGCGCAGTAGATGGTGTAGAGCCTCAGTCTGAAACTGTATGGCGTCAAGCTAACCGTTACAAAGTTCCCCGTATAGGTTTTGTAAACAAAATGGATCGTAGCGGTGCCGACTTTTTAATGGTGGTAAACCAAGTAAAAGAAATGCTAGGCGCTAAAGCCGTTCCACTTCAATTACCTATTGGTGCCGAAGATAACTTCAAAGGCGTGGTGGATTTGATTAAAATGAAAGGAATTATTTGGCACATGGAAACAGAAGGTATGACTTTCGACGAAATTCCTGTACCGGATGATATGATAGAAGAAGCAAACGAGTGGAGAGCCAATTTGGTGGAAGCCGTTGCTGAATACGACGATACGTTGATGGAAAAATTCTTCGATGATCCCAATAGCATTACCGAAGATGAAATGCACGAAGCTATCCGTAAAGCTTGTATAGACCTAAGCATTGTTCCTATGATGTGCGGTTCTTCTTTCAAAAACAAAGGCGTACAAACTGCACTGGATGCCGTTTGTCGTTACCTGCCTAGCCCAGTTGATATTGAAGATACTACCGGTGTAAACCCAGATACCGGCGAAACAGAAATCCGTAAAGCAGATGCAAAAGAACCATTCTCAGCATTGGCTTTCAAAATCATGACCGATCCTTTTGTTGGTCGTTTGGCTTTCTTCCGTTGCTATTCTGGTCACTTAGATGCCGGTTCTTACGTATTGAATGTAAGAAGTGGTAAAAAAGAGCGTATTAGCCGTATCATGAAAATGTTTGCCAATAAACAAAATCCTATCGATTTTATTGAAGCAGGCGACATTGCGGCAGCAGTTGGTTTTAAAGAAATTAAAACTGGTGATACCCTTTGCGACGAAAAATTCCCTATCACTTTGGAAAATATGTTTATCCCTGAACCCGTAATTGCGATAGCTGTTGAGCCTAAAACGCAAGCAGACGTGGACAAAATGGGTATGGCTATTGCCAAATTGGTAGAAGAAGATCCTACATTGCGCGTAAATACCGATGAAGATACCGGACAAACCATCTTGCGTGGTATGGGTGAATTACACTTGGAAATCATCATCGACCGTATGCGTCGCGAATTCAAAGTGGAAGTAAACCAAGGTGCACCTCAGGTAGCTTACAAAGAGTCTTTCGGACAAACCGTTACTCACCGCGAAGTATTGAAAAAACAATCGGGTGGTCGTGGTAAATTCGCCGATATTCAGTTCGATTTTGGACCTGCCGACGAGGTATGGTTAAAAGAAAACGAAGGCAAACACTTCCAATTTGTAAATGATATATTTGGTGGTTCTATTCCAAAAGAATTTGTTCCCGCTATCATTAAAGGTTTTGAAACAAGCATGACTACCGGTGTATTGGCAGGTTACCCTGTTAACAACATGAAAGTACGTGTGTTTGATGGTAGCTATCACGATGTTGATTCTGATGCTATGAGCTTTGAATTGTGTGCCAAATCGGCTTTCCGCGAAGCAGGCCGTAAAGCAAAACCCACTTTGTTAGAACCCATCATGAAAGTGGAAGTGTTAACGCCCGATCAATACATGGGAGATGTAACAGGCGACTTAAACCGTCGTCGTGGTATGTTGGAAGGTATGGATAGCCGCGCTAACTTACAAGTAATCAAAGCAAAAGTGCCATTGAGCGAAATGTTTGGTTATGTAACGCAATTGCGTTCTTTGTCAAGCGGTCGTGCTACTTCTACCATGGAGTTCAGCCATTACAACCCGGCTCCAAACAACATTGCCGAAGAAGTAATTGCTAAAAACAAAGGCAAAATCAAAATTGAAGATTAGTAGGTTTCCTACTTTTTCTCCTATACTTAACAGCCCTCTTTTGACCATCAAAAGGGGGTTGTTGTTTTTGGGTACATCCTTTAGGTTGAAATCTTAAATATTGCCCCTCCTAAGTACTGCCTTTTTGTAGGAGCCGTCCTATCCATATGCGGATCCCGGCTTTTGCAAAAGCCT
>JAIXOS010000026.1 GCA_027486695.1 Chitinophagaceae bacterium
CCCTAACATGAGCTTTATATTTTATGTAAAAGTACAATAAAAATAAATGTGGGTACACGGTAGGCTGCAATCCCTAATGCTAATTAACTATTGTACCAATACTACGGTACCTTTTTGTTGTACCATAGGTCTGTTGGGCAAACTGTATACAGCCATCCACACCAATGCGGTACCGGGAGGCAGTAACTTACCCATATACTTCCCATCCCACTTTTTGTTAGGATCACGGGCACTAAATACAAGTTGCCCCAAGCGATTAAATATTTGCAATTGATAATTTTTTACTGCTTCCACATTGCCAACAGGTCCAAAATTTTGATTGAGATAATCGCCATTAGGCGTAAATGCTGTTGGAAAAAAGATATCGCTACAATCTACGGTTACACGAATAGAATCTGTAGCCGTGCAACCATCGGCATCGGTTACTCGAACGCTATAAGTACCGGTACGCACCACATTGTAAAGAGGGGTAATTGCTGAGTCCTGCCAGCGATATTTATCAAAACTACCTGCATTTAATACCAAGGTAGAGCCATTGCAAATAGTGGTATCATTTCCTAAAAATACCCGTATAAAATTACTTGTATCCTTCACTACAATATCCTTTAGCTCCAACAAACACAAATTCGAATCCCTAATTTGAACTGCATACTTGCCAGCTGAAATTTTAGTAAGATTGACCAACGTAGTACCATTACTCCATTTATAGGTAAACGGAGCCGTACCACCCTCTACAAACAAACCAATACTTCCATTGGCATTGCCACACTTTGCTTCGCGTGTTAACACCAATGCTTTTAATGCTTGTGGATGTGTCAAGCTAATGGTATCGGTCAAAGTACAACCGTTTGCTTGCACTTGAATGGTATATATCCCCTGCCCTACTCCGTTAGCTTGAGGGGTATTTTGTGGAGGATTGGTACTCCACAGATAACTATAAAGAGCGGAGCCACCTATTACTTGTACGCTTAAGCGACCATCGTTACCACCCGCACAAGCAATTGGCTGATCTATTTTTGTAGCTATGCTGAATACGGTTACTTGTTTCTGCACTACCAATGTTGTATTATCTTGAAACTTCACGCTACACACTACGTTGTATGTACCCGGAGCGCTATATACATGCTCAGGACTTTCTATTGTTGCTGTATTATTTACACTTACCGGATCACCGAAATTCCATGAATAACCGGCCACACATCCTGTAGCTTCGGCAGTAAATTGCATTTTTAAAGATTTACTACAGGTAAAACCAAAATCGGCCGATGCCTTAGGAATATCCCCTATGAATATATCATCTACGGCAAACCCATCAAAATTATTACATGTACGACCGGCAGTGAAAGTAAATCGAAAACGAACATTGGTTTTCCCCGCTAAATAAGACATGGTATGCTTGGCCGTAATCCACGATCCCACTCCAGAGCCAAGAACACAATTTCCTCCTGTGGTTGTTAAAATTGTACCCGCCCACGATTGCTGTACGGTGGATGTGGCTCCCTGATTATACCAATTTATGTTATTGCAATCTACAACATCATTGGCATTGCCAACATCCTTCCAAGTAACACCACCATCTATTGAGTACTCTAGCCCCCCGCCATCAAAACGACGCTCGGTTTCCCAAAACAACTTACAACTGATAAATGGGTTTTGAATAGCCGAAAAATCGAAGCAGGGGCTTAACAAATAGGATATTTGAGGTCCACCATAAGCACTATTGGTTAATCCTCCTGTTATCCAACATTTGTTTCCGCTAGCGGCACGTGTAATAATTTTTTTTTGAGGTGTTCCCCACTCCCAATCCGACAACTGACCACCACTTACCCACGATGGGGCTAACTCAAACCCTTCTTTGTACGGAAACTGGCTGATTACATTGGTGCATTGAGCCAATAATTGCGTAGGCACTAACAATCCAATGAAAAACAACCAAATACCAACCACCACAACCCTTCGTTTGTCTATAGCCACCATTGTACACTATTTTTTACAGGAAATTGCCAAAATACACCAAAAAAACGGCCTAACAAATCATTTAACACACTTTCACACATTTTACAATATCTACTTTTTAACTTTTACAGGCCAATCTATTAACAATGCATCCTTAAACAACCTAGGCCGTACATATGTTTTTAAGCTACTTTTGCACTTCGAAAAAAAAGCACCATGAAGAAAACCCATATTGTGGTATTGGTATTTATAGCTGCTGCCATTACGGTACTCATTAGCTATACAGGCGATTTAACAACCTATGAAACCATTGCCTCAGCCAAAGAAAAGGAAGGGAAATTTGTAAACTTGATAGCTAAATTAGACAAATCGGAACCTATGGAATACGATGCTATCAAAAATGCCAATTATTTATCTTTTACAGCGGTGGATACTTTAGGGAATAAAGTAAAAGTAATATACCACAACACCAAACCTACTGATATGGAAAAAAGCGAGCGATTGGTATTAAAAGGGCGTATGCAAAACAACCACTTTGAATGCAAAGACATTTTATTGAAATGTCCAAGTAAATACAAAGACGACCCAAATGCCGCAGGTAAAAAAGCGCAAGATGCGGCTGCCACCGAATACATTAGCGCCGACAGCATCAAAAAACCCTAATCAATAACTTTGGTTTATTTTCTTTTTCAACTTTAGCCGTATCATCCGGCATTTTAATATTATGCAATACATTGGAGAACACCTGTTGCCGGGCAATATCGGTCATTTTTTTGCCATTCTTTCTTTTGTAGCATCTTTGTTGGCTACTTTTGCTTACTACCAAGCCAATACCACTACCGAATTGCACAAAAAAAATTGGCTTATACTGGCACGCCTTTCTTATTTGGCCGAAACAGCCTCCGTTATTATCATATTTATTACACTTTTTTACATCATATACAACCATTTATTCGAATACAAATATGCTTGGCAACACAGCGACAAAGGTTTGCAAATCCAATAC
>JAIXOS010000339.1 GCA_027486695.1 Chitinophagaceae bacterium
AACATGAGGTTTGGCAATAGTGGGGGGCGACAAAAATCGTATTGCAACTTTAGGAACTTTATTGTACTTCGGTTCCAGCTCGACAGAACTCGACCGAACAGCAGGAACTTCTACCCTACTTTTATAACATTATTCAACGGCAGACGGCCAAGCGTGACACAACTCAATGCCCCACCATCGCCAAGCCTTGTTCGTTGTACGCCACCTTAAACTGATACTATGAGGATAAGTGAAATCTTTGGACTTGGTAAAACACAAGCCGAACTAGACTTTGTTGATATAGATGTAACTCGAGATTTACCTTTATTTCTTGACCCATTTTTTTTAGGCTTAAGAAAGGATAAGTGGTCGACAGAAGCTACCTTGACATTAAGAAGTTTTTTTCAAAAATTAATTGACTTAATAAGAAATGGCGACGAAGATAATGCTAAAGCATTGTTTGACTATTTACATGAAGAAAATTCCACTTGTTTAGGAATGTCTGTTGGAGAGCCTGGTGGAAAAGGAGTTGGACAAGGAGACAGTTTAAAAATCTATGAGAACATACTTAAAAGCAAAGCGATACAAACTGGACTAATTCAAGACATTCAAGACAATATACTCTTTGTTGATTATTTCGGAAAGGATAAGCTTTCTGATATGACAACAAACATTATCAAATCGCATCTTATAGAGTACACGATTGCTCAATGTAATCTTCATAACATTCCAGTAACTAACAACATTCCCACTGGCTTCTTTTGGTCAAGGCAAGATGAACAATGGATTACCCAATATTCAAGTGTCTTGGTAATTAATGGGAAACCAATTTTACTTGTACCTAAGGGTGTAGTTTCTTTTAGTGAAGATTATACACCAACCAATTATTACAATCACTTTGTTTTAAATTTTTTACAAAATGAAAACATTAAGCTGAATACTGCATTAGTACAAGAAAGGAAGGATGGTAGAAAGTTCGTTACCAAAGAAGATTTAAAAGAGGAAAATCCATTTAATAAAGACTTCTTAAGAAAATTCACCTTAAAGTATCCAGAAGTTTTAGACAAATTTAAAGCAGAGCTTAAAGTTGATCCTCTAAAGAATATTGAAATATCCGATGTTAGTGTAAAAAATATATGCAAAGCATTAGGTGAAAAATTAGTTGCTATTCCTAGTGGTAATGCATCTGCGTCAGCATTTCATAACATTGTAACAGGAATATTAGAATTACTCTTTTACCCAGATTTAATTTACCCAGTAAAGGAAAGAGAAATTCATCAAGGGCGAAAAAGAATAGACATAAGCTTTGACAATGCATCTAAAGAAGGAATATTTTATCGACTGGCTGAAAATATGAAACTACCTTGTCAGTATATTTTTATTGAATGCAAAAACTACTCGTCTGACCCTGTTAACCCAGAACTTGACCAACTTGCTGGACGATTTTCAGTTAACCGTGGTGTAGTAGGTTTTTTAATCTGTAGGAATTTTATAGACAGACCACTTTTCATACAGCGATGTATAGATACTTATAGGGATGGCAGAGGCCTAATAATGCCATTAATTGACCAAGATTTAATCAATTTACTAGATAATCATAGTGAATACAACAGAACCTTTTTTGATAAGTATTTATCTGACATTATCAGAGAAATTACAATTGACTAACAAAGGCGAGCGTACAACAC
This sequence comes from Chitinophagaceae bacterium, assembly GCA_027486695.1. Lineage (GTDB taxonomy): Bacteria > Bacteroidota > Bacteroidia > Chitinophagales > Chitinophagaceae > Parasediminibacterium. Next base: position 1,668 of record JAIXOS010000339.1, read on the forward strand.
GAGGTTTGGCAATAGTGGGGCGTGACAAAACTCGTATTTCAACTTTGGGAACTTAATTGAACTTTAGTTCCAGCTCGACAGAACTCAACCGAACAGTAGGAATTTAAACTCAACTTTTTTAACATCATTCAACGGCAGACGGCCAAGCGCGACCCAACTCAATGCCCCACCATCGCCAAGCCTTGTTCGTTGGCTGAAATTTTTTACAAGCATTCGTTATATTTAAACAATTAAACTTTTTTCAATTATGAAACTGCTATTCTCAATGCCAGGTGGATCTGAATGGATACTCATTATTATTATTTTATTCTTTTTACTAATAATGCCAATTCTAGCAATCTATTACTACTCAAAAAGTAAGCGATTAATGAAAGAATTAGAAAATCTTACCCAAGAAAAAAACACAATGCTTGCTAAACTTTTGGAAAAAACAAGTTAATGACGAGAGACAAGAATAGCATATATTCACAAAAATGAGACCAGTGTATTATTTCGTAATTGTTGATATTATCATCCTGTTTATGGCAATTAAATTAATCTCTGGGATGATTTACATTTTTCTAAAAGCTATTTTAGGACATATATTTTCCGACTTTAATAATTCAGAAACTTTCAAAAAATGGGACAAGGAGTTGGACATTGGTCATAAACTAAACCTATTTTAAGCAGCATTATTCATTGTTGTATGAATATCGTTCTTTGTTTACGCTTATTTTATTAAGCCATTCTCATAAAACTTCAGCCAACATGAGGTTTGGCAATAGTGGGGGGCGACAAAACTCGTATTTCAACTTTGGGAACTTTATTCTACTTCGGTTCCAGCTCGACAGAACTCAACCGAACAGCAGGAATTCAAACTCAACTTTATATCTTTATTCAACGGCAGACGGCCAAGCGTGACACAACTCAAAGCCCCACCATCGCCAAGCCTTGTTCGTTGGCTGCTATTTTTGACAAATACTCTATCACTCAAATTAAATTCAATGACTATAAATAAATTGCTTTTTACATTTTGCTTTTGCACATTGACGATAATAAGTTGCAGGCACAATGAAAACAACATATATGAAAAACCAATCAAAGAACTTAGTGTTGGTCAAATCAATTATAAATTGTACGAGAAAACATTTGGAACAAATGTTTCAAAAGACGGTTCTCAACTTGACACTTCAAGCGGCTACTTCCTCATAATAAATTTAGGCATAACAAACAAAACAAATCAATCAATCAATTTTGACACATCAATGTATAGACTCACTAGTTCAAGAGGAAACGTATTTAATTTTTCAGATAATCAGAATGAAATATTAAAGTATATTGACACAAGTCTAAATCAACTTGAAATCTTACCAAATACGACTAAGCACGGATTTATTGTTTTCAATATCCCATCTATTGACAATTATATTTTGGAAGTTAATAATGGTAGCTGGACAAACAAAAAGAACTCATTTGAGATTAAGTCTCTCGAATAAAACAGCAGCCAACAAGGGGTTTGGCAATAGTGGGGGGCGACAAAACTCGTATTTCAACTTTGGGAACTTTACTGAACTTCGGTTCCAGCTCGACAGAACTCAACCGAACAGCAGGAATTTAAAATCAACTTTTTTATCATCATTCAACGGGCGACGGCCAAGCGTGACACAACTCGAAGCCCCACCATCGCCAAGCCTTGTTCGTTAGCGGTTATTTTAAGATAAGACTCAAATGAACTTTCAACTAAATAAAAACGTAGGAAATTGGTTGACACAACTGAATGGAAAGACTATTGAAAAAGTATATCAAGTAGACTTTAATCAAGATAGACACGAAGACATTTATTTGCCTTGGCTTTTCTTTATAACATTCTTGGACTTTGACAGATTCTTAGAAATTGAAGGTGATTTTGACGGTAACCACATTAAAATTAACCTCTATGACAATTCAGAGCTTTACAAAAAGTTAAAAGAAAATAACCTACCTGACGAGCCAGACTTGTGGCGTGTTTACGAGACAGACAAAGACGAAACAGTTGGGCAACTTTTAGGACAAAAAATAAAGTTTATTGAGTATGGAATTGACAAAGATGAATTCGAAATCAATGGAACAAAAATCAAAGGACAAAAAGATGTTTTTAATTTCATAAGGTTCAATTGTGAGTCACTCAATTTGACAATTTTTGAAGGTTCATCAACAGGCTTGGGAGTATCAGACGACAAAAACGTAAAACTTAACTTTGAAGAAATATTTGAAAAGTATAACACAAAATAAAAAAACAACCGCTAACAAGAGGTTTGGCAATAGTGGGGGGCGACAAAACTCGTATTGCAACTTTGGGAACTTTATTCTCCTTCGGTTCCAGCTCGACAGAACTCAAACGAACAGCAACAATTTAAACTCAACTTTTTATCAGCATTCAACGGCAGACGGCCAAGCGTGACACAACTCAAAGCCCCACCATCGCCAAGCCTTGTTCGTTGGCTGCTATTTTTGACAAATACTCTATCACTCAA
>JAIXOS010000076.1 GCA_027486695.1 Chitinophagaceae bacterium
AACATTGTATTGGTAGAAATGGTTTTTTGCACAATGAGTGCGGTAAATTTTGCCAACACCAAGTAGAGGGGTAAGATTGGATGGATGCCCATACCCGCAGTAGCAAAAAGCAGATGATTGCATTGAAATAGCTGTTCATTCAGTTCAAAACATCCGTATTGATTAGCCCGACAGACTTACCACTTTTGAACGGTGCCAACGCCCATGCCGTCCAATAGTAGCAATAGCCCATGGCCCATCATCAAAAAAAGAGGCTACCGTGTAGCCGTTAATAACCGTTGAGTCACAATGTAAAAAGCGGGGGTTAGCTAATTGTTGGGGCATCTTTGTAGCGCCATAAATACATACAAGCATAGGTTCGGTAAGGCTTCCACCTATCGGCAATAGCCATCATTTGGGTTTTCAACTGTTTTTTATTGGCTTCGGTTAACTGATAGACCCTTACCATCGCTTGTTGAATACCCAAATCGTCCACCGCAAATACATCTTCCCTACCAAGACCAAACATCAGCAACATTTCTACCGTCCAACGCCCAACGCCTTTGATTTGTGTAAGGAGTTCCACAATAGCATCATCAGTCATTTGCGCAAGCAGGGTATCGGTAATTTGGTGGTCAATACAAAACTGAGCTACATTGTGTACATATTGTATTTTGGCATGGCTTAGGCCAATAGCCCTTAAATCGACAGCAGACAATGCCAACACTTGCTGTGGCGTTGGATTGGGCGAGTTCACCAATTGAATAAACCGTTGGTAAATGACCGCAGCCACTTTGGTGCTCAATTGCTGACTCATAATACTGCCCATTAATTTAAGTGGCATATTGGATTGCGACTCCAAAACGGGCAAGGGTGCCGATATAATTGAAGCCAAAACAGCATCGGTTTGTAAATGTGGCAGGTAGTGCATAAAAGGCATTTATTGGCGAAAATTAGTCAAAAAAATTACCCCATCTACAAGATTTGTGTTTCCTGTATACGCAATCATTGCCTACAGCCATGCAGAATGTTGTTTATATTTGCAGTCCGCATGCAGCTACCTATCGCCATTGGCAAAAACAGCAACAACACTATTGAAGCATTTGACTTATGCACCTTACCCCATTTGTTTGTATCGTATAGTCATACTGCACAACTGCCCCATTTTCTGCAAGCTTGTATCAACAACCTCAACGAGGCACACGCCCGAGGGGTAACGGTATCGGTAGCTTTGGCATTGTCGCCCAGTCATTCATCACTTTCGCAAACTATTGAGTGCCCAATTGCTTTACAACTGCATGTATCTGATAGCGAGCAGCAAGAAAACATGGGTAAAGATGCATTTATTGATTACCTGTTTGATTACATGAAACAACAATTAAAAAAGCTAAAAGCAGGGCAAAAAAAACCATTGCTTCAATTGCCACTACCCTATTTGGTGGTGGTAGTGGATGAACTTTTTAATTTGGTGGTTACGCGTAAAAAAAACACGAGCATTCACTTTTTGCAATTACTAGCCTTGGGACAATCGGTAAACATTCATTTTATTGCAGCCTCGTCAAGTACTTACCGTAATTTATTAATGCAATTAATACACTTACACCCTTCCGTAGAAAAGCATTTGATAAAAGCAAAACTGAAAGGAACTACGCAAATAGTAAAACCCCTCGGTGCCGAATTGGTATTGAACGCAGACAATTTGGTATTTTTTAGAACCACCCAAATGCCTGGTTATGAACGTTGGTATCCTTTGTAAACTTTGCCCTGCCCAATTGGCAAATATGCCACAAAGACTACTCATTTTTATTGCTGCTTTTTGGCACTTCATCCAACAATGTTTTTGCATCACCCAATTTGCTGCTTGGTGGCTGCACACATTTGCCACCTGAAGCTGTTCTCTTTTCATAACCATAATAGTTAGTCAAGTTTTTTCAACTACAAAACAGCCTTTTGTTTTGTACTATTTTTTGGGGAAATAATGCCGTATAATTGGTACAACCGCAGACGTTGCAAGCAGTCCTTTGGAGTAACAACCATACCAAGCAAAGCAACCGCGCAGATAAGTAGCGGCATTTAACATGACAAAGTGTATAATTTAGGCTGCGTATAAGTATATTGCAGGTAAAACAAACACCTATGCAAACAGGCACTTTTTCGTATCCCTTACCGCAAAACGAACCCATTCTTTCCTACGCACCCGGTAGTGCAGAGCGCAAAGCACTACTAGCAGCTATTCAACAACTCAAGCAAAAGGTGATTGATGTACCCATGTACATAGGCAATCAAAAAATTACCACCCAGCATAAAGTGGCAATCCGCCCACCTCATGAAATCAAACACACGTTAGGCTACTACAGCATGGGCGATGCTAGTCATGTACAAATGGCAATTGACTCGGCTTTAAAAGCCAAAAAAGAGTGGGAAAATATGAGTTGGGAAAACAGAGCCCATATATTTTTAAAAGCAGCCGATTTGATTGCTACCAAGTATCGCTATGTTTTGAATGCGGCCACTATGCTAGGGCAAAGCAAAAATGCCTATCAGGCAGAAATTGACAGTGCCTGCGAACTCATTGATTTTTTACGTTTCAATGTTCATTTTTTAAGCAATATTTATGCCCAACAACCCATATCGGCACCAGGAATGCACAACCGCAGCGAATGGCGTGCTTTGGAAGGTTTTGTACTAGCTGTTACGCCCTTTAATTTCACCGCTATTGGTGGCAATTTGCCTGCAAGTGCTGCTATCTGTGGCAATGTAGTGGTTTGGAAGCCTGCCAATACACAAATATATTCGGCTCAAGTATTCATGCAAATTTTGCAAGAAGCCGGTTTACCCGATGGGGTTATCAACCTCATTTATGTAGATGGCAGCGTATTGGGCAATGTTTGTTTTTCGCATCCACAGTTTGCCGGCATTCATTTTACCGGCAGTTCAAAAGTGTTCAACCAAATATGGCAAACAATTGGCCACCAGATACACCGCTACAAATCGTACCCACGTATTGTAGGCGAAACCGGCGGCAAAGATTTTGTGTTGGCGCATCCATCGGCCCACATCGATACGGTAGTAACAGCATTAGCAAGGGGTGCATTTGAATACCAAGGACAAAAGTGTAGTGCTGCTTCACGCGCTTATTTGCCTTCCAATATAGCACCAACCGTTATTGATAAATTAGCAAAAGCCATTGCCACCATGAAAATAGGAACGGTAGAAGATTTTGGCAATTTCATCAATGCCGTTATTGACGCCCCTGCTTATGAACGAATAGTAGCCTACATAGATGCTGCAAAGGCAAACAGCGAATGCAAAATTGTAGCAGGTGGCACTTACAGTAACAAAGAGGGGTATTTTATTGCACCCACGGTAATTGTAACAAAAGACCCACATTATGCCACAATGGAAGAAGAGATATTTGGCCCGGTTCTCACTATTTATGTGTATGCCGAAGATAAATTTGATGAAACACTGACACTGATAGACACCACTTCGCCTTATGCACTTACCGGTGCTATTTTGTCGCAAGATCGGTATGCTATAGAAAAAGCTACACAAGCATTGCGTCATGCGGCCGGTAATTTTTACATCAACGACAAACCCACAGGCGCCGTGGTAGGACAGCAACCTTTTGGCGGTGCTAGGGCTAGCGGCACTAACGACAAAGCCGGAAGCATGCTCAATTTGTACCGTTGGTTAAGCGCAAGAACCATTAAAGAAACTTTTCATCCACCCACACACTACGCTTATCCATTTATGCAATAAACCAACAAATCATTTTTTGCCAGGCTTTTTTTAAATATCTGCAAAAAAGCTTGGCAAAAAATAAAGATTACCCTATTTTTGCGCTCCAAACAAAGCGGAGGGTATAGCTCAGTAGGTTAGAGCGACAGTTTGTGGCACTGTAGGTCGTGGGTTCGAGACCCATTACTCTCCCACTTAATTAAAATAAAGCCTTGGAAGACATGCTCTTTCGAGGTTTTTGTTTTTAAAAGTATTACATATGAATTACGCTACCATTATTGCTATTCCGCTTATTTCGGCTTTTATTGGTTGGTTTACCAATTGGATAGCCATTAAAATGCTGTTTCATCCGCGAGAACCTAAAAAAATATTGTTTTTTACTTTACAAGGGATCTTTCCAAAACGCCAATCGCAGTTTGCAGCCAAACTAGGCAAATTGGTGAGTGATGAATTGCTTTCTTTTCAAGACATTGAAGAAAAAATAACTGCGCCTAACAACATTGATAAGATGATGCCCTTGGTTGAAAATCATATCGACCATTTTTTGAGGGTAAAATTGGCTGAACAAATGCCCATGATTAGCATGTTTATTGGCGATAAAACCATTCAACAACTCAAAACCGTTTTCATCTCCGAACTGCGTACACTTTTCCCGGAAATCATGAAAAATTACATGCACCATCTGGAAACTGATTTGGATTTAGAAAAAATTGTCACCCAAAAAGTAGCGGGTTTTTCATCTGATAAACTGGAGGAAATTTTGAACAGCATTATGAAAAAAGAATTTTTCTTCGTCGAAATTATAGGCGGTGTGCTTGGTTTTTTTATTGGGCTTTTGCAAGTTGGCATCACGCTTTTACAAAACTAGTCTTTCACAGCCACTAACATTTTCTCCCTTTTTCACTGCCCATTTAGCGCATACTAATTGCCGTTTGTATAGTTGGTGTATACTAATACCAAAGCTTTGATACATATTTGTATCTTAACAAACTATGCATGCGGTGCAATTGTAAAGAGCCGTTCCCCGCATGATAACAGTAATAAAAAATTAAAGTCATTTTAAATACAATTTTGGTATGAATAAATTACTAACACTCGTATGTTGTTTATGTATTGGCTTACAAGCGGGCGCACAATATATGGGTGGAGGCGGAAGAATGGGTGGAGGTGCCAATAGGCAGAACTTAAACGTTGGTCACTTTTATGGCAAATTGATTGATGCTAAAAATGCCAAACCTATAGCCGGAGCAACCGTACAACTTACGGGCAACAAATTTGATACTGTTACCAAACAATTAAAACAGGCTATTTTAAGAACCGTTATTACCGAACACAATGGTGATTTTTCGCTAGAATCATTGTCGGTAATGGGCAACTACAAACTCAAAGTATCTGCTATAGGTTATACGGCTTTGGAAAAAAACATCAATTTTGGTATTAAGATGCCGCAACCGGGCGAACAACCCGATTTACAAAAAATGCTTGCACAAGCGGATAAAGATTTAGGAAATCTAAAATTAGAAGCCAATGCTGCCGATTTAGGCAATGTAACCGTTACTGCAAGCAGCAAGCCTTTGTTTGAAGTAGGTATTGATAGAAAAATATTCAACGTAGATAAAAATTTGGTCAGCACCGGCCAAACAGCGACGGAAATCATGAAAACCATTCCATCGCTAAGTGTAGACATTGATGGTAATGTAACACTTCGAAATGCGTCGCCTACTATATTTGTTGATAACAGACCTACCACGCTCACACTAGATCAAATACCAGCCGATATTATAGAAAAAGTAGAAATCATTACCAATCCTTCGGCCAAATTTGATGCAAGTGGCGGCAATGCCGGCATATTAAATATTGTACTCAAAAAAAATAAAAAAACGGGCTACAATGGCGGACTCAGGTCGGGCGTAGATAGCCGAGGACGGGTTAACGTTGGAGGCGACATCAATGTACGTCAAAACAAAATCAACTTGTTTGCAAGTGGCATGTACAACCAACGCAAATCAATTTCTGACGCTATTACCGACCGTACCAACATTGGTTCTAAACAAAGCCAGATTTATCAAACCAACCACATTGTAAACACAGGTGCTTTTGCGTTTTTGAGGGGAGGCTTTGATTGGTTTATCGACAACAGAAGCACCCTATCATTTACCGGCAACCTTGCTAAAGGTGAATTTGACAATACACAACAGCAACGAGTAGACTCCACCTTGGCCAATACCTTCTATTCTTTCAGTAACATACCCACTAACAGCCACTCTCAGTTCAACAATAGTGGTTTACAAGTAAGTTACAAATACAATTTCCCCAAACCGGGGCACAACCTTTCTGCCGATGTAAACTATAATAACAGCAACAACAGTAGCAATAGCAACATTACTACCCAAACCTATTTGGTAGCAAATCCAAACAGCTTTACTGAGTTGCTACAAAAAACAGCGGGCAGTAGCTATAGCACTTTTTTAACCCTACAAGCCGATTACGAAAATCCAATTACCGAAGACACTAAGCTAGAAGCAGGCGTACGTTCGGCCATTCGAAATTTTAGAAACGACAACCTACAATACAAAAAAAATCCACAAACAGGCCAGTTTGAACCAATTACCTCTGTAAGCTCGCGTTACAAATTTACCGATCAAGTACATGCCGCTTATGCCACTTATAGTTTTAAAGTAAAGCGTTGGAGCTACCAATTGGGTTTACGTGTAGAAAGTTCTAACTACGACGGAACGCTATTAGATAAAGATTCGTCGTTCAAGGTTGCCTTCCCTTTAAGTTTGTTTCCGAGTGCATTTGTTACCTACAAACTCAATCCCAAACTAGACGTACAAATCAACTATTCACGTAGGGTAAACAGACCCAACTTTTTCCAATTATTACCTTTCCCCGACGTAACCGATCCGCAAAATATCAATATCGGCAATGCAAATCTAAAACCGGAGTTTACACATTCCTTCGAGATGTCGTACAGCAACAATTATAAAAAAGGCGCCAATTTGCTCATATCAGCTTACTTTAAGTATACCGACAACCTCATTACCCGCTATCAATACAAAGACAAAAACCCAATTAGCGCTTTTGCTACAGACAGTTCTATTTTTAATGCCTACACCAATGCCAATAGTAGTATTACTTACGGATTGGAGGTAACCAATAAAATTTCGCTTGCTAAGTGGTGGGATGCCACCCTAAATATTAACTTTTTCAATGCTCAAATCAACGCAACGAATGTACAAACGGGCTTAAACAACCAATTAATTAGTTGGTTTGGCAAAATGAACAACGCTTTTAAATTTGGCAAAGGTTATTCAATACAACTGAGCGGCGAATATTTTGCCAAAACGGTACAACCCCAAGGAACTGGTGGTGGCGGCGGCGGCGGCAGAGGCGGTATGATGTTTGGTGGCGGAGGACAAACTGCTACAGCACAAGGCTACATTTTACCAAGATACAGTATTGACCTTGCTATCCGTAAAGATTGGACTTGGAAAAATGGAAAAAGCGGCTCGCTAACATTGAGTATGGACGACATATTTAGAACCAAATTATTTCAAACAACTACCGAGAGCGCTTATTTTTATCAAACTGCTCAACGACGTAGAGATCCTCAGGTATTGCGTCTTAATTTCAACTACCGCTTTGGCAAGTTTGATATTAGTTTATTCAAACGAAAGAACACAAAAGCCGATCAAACCGGTGGTTCCGACATGATTGGCAATTAGATAATCTGCTTTAGCTATACAAACTTAAGTATGCAGAATGCTTTATTACTAAAATAGCGTATTCTATGAATAATACGGTATTTAATCTATGCTACAATCAACCGTTATAAGCTATCATACATAATAAAAAATGCGCCTAAATATTCTAGGCGCATTTTTTATTAAAAATATATTACAGTTAAACAATTAACTCCACAAACTTGCAGGATAGGTGCCATTGCTCACCAAATCGTGGATGCTTTTACGCACGCCTTCAGCATCTTCCTTATAAGTTACACCAAACCATTTGGTATTGGTTGCAACCACTTCTATTTTGCCCAATCCTGTTTTCATAAAGAAATCTGCTAATTTAGGGATATAAAACTCCGATTTCAATTCTTGGCTATGTTTTTCCAAGAAAATAGCAAACTGCTCTTCGGCAAGTTGTATAAATCCTTGTCCAAAGCAGAAAAAGTTCATACTTACTTTGTGTGCATTGGTCAACTCTCCTTTTTCGCCATCAGCATCGTAGATGATTTTGCCTTCTTCTACAAACACATTGGTACGTTCAGTGATTCCCACCAAATTACCATCGGCATCAATTTCGCAAACACCGCGACTAACACTTCCGTTTTCGCTCAAAGTATTACCAATACTATATCCTATCAATGCATATTGGCTATTGCTACATTTGTTTTGTAAAAAGTTGGCCGCTAATTGAAAAGATTCAAAACCATAATAGTCATCGGCGTTGATTACTGCAAACGGACCATCTAATACTTCTTTACAACAAAGCAATGCATGCGCGGTGCCCCAGGGTTTAACCCTATCGGCCGGAACTTGGGTATTGCCAATATAGGATGTTAATTTTTGATATACATATGCTGTTGCAATTTTACCGGCCAATTTCGGTTCAAAGTTGGCTTTAAAACCTTCTGCAAATTCTTCCCTGATAATAAATACCACTTTGGTGAATCCTGCTTTAATTGCATCATAAATTGAGTAATCCATGATGGTTTCTCCATTTGGGCCAAAGCCTTCTACTTGTTTCATACCTCCGTATCGGCTTGCCATACCTGCGGCTAAAATTACCAGTGTCGTTTCCATAGTTATTAAATGTTAATTAAAATAATAGTGGCAAATCTAACCAAACTATGGAATAATTCAGATAGTTTTATACTATTAAATTTATGCTACCGATTAACTATCATCGCATTTACATTCAAGACTTACCAAATAAATATATTTCAGAAAATATACAACTATCTGTTTTACGTACCGATTACATTCATCCTGTTATAAGTGGCAATAAATGGTTTAAATTACAATTACAGCTAAAAGATGCTGTACAAAAAGGTTTTACACACATTGGTACTTTTGGCGGTGCATATAGCAATCATTTAGTGGCTACCGCCTGTGCTTGCCAAATGCAACAACTAAAAAGTATTGGAATTGTAAGAGGCGAGTCTAACAATCCCTTGTCGCACACATTGCAGGAGGCACAAAATTTTTCGATGCAACTCAATTATGTTGAAAGAAGCGCATATAAAAACAAGGAAGCCATAAAAAAGCAATACTCCGAACAAGGCTTGGCCATGTATTGGATTAATGAAGGCGGATACAGCC
>JAIXOS010000420.1 GCA_027486695.1 Chitinophagaceae bacterium
CCGCTAGCGTTCCGGCTTGTAAGTTTAAATTACCCAATACCGTAATGCTATTACCCAAGTTAACACCCGTTGTATTATTAACAGTTAGGTTGTTATAAACGGTTGATTGAGGGATAGTTTGCAATGCAGTGCCGTTAAAAGTAATTGTGCCAGAAACGATAGAAGTTGATGTGTTGCCTAAAGTTAGCGTACCGCCTACATTCAAACTACCTGTTAAGGTTTTGGCACTTGCTATCGACACATTATTAAAGGCTGTTGTAGATGAACCTGTAGAAATTGTTACAGTTCCGGCACCGTTGAAACTAACGGTTGACGTACCTGCATTAAATGTGTCGTTATCTATAAATGAAGAAGACAAATTTAAAGTACCACTATTTGCATTATAAGTACCACCATTGGTAAAACTGCCAGTTACATTTATTGTACTAATATTTGCACCAAAAGTGCCACTATTTGAAAAAGTGGATGCTAAATTTAAAGTACCACTATTTGCATTGAAGGTGCCAGCATTTGTGAAAGTACCTGTAACCGCTAATGTACCCGAACCAACATTTACAGTACCACTGTTAGAAAAGGCTGCACTAACTGTTAGGTTATTACCGTTCATTGACAATGAATTACCAGCCGAAATAATAATTGACGCAACTGTAGGAGCAGTTTCTAAAACAATATCAAAACTTCCTGTTTTAGTTACCTCTATATTATCTGTTGCTATTGGCACGCCAACAGGACTCCAGTTATTGGCATCATTCCAGTTAGTACTTGAAGTACCCAACCAAACCTTTGGTAAATTAAGGAAAGTAATATTGGTATTGCCACTATTATTGGTACTAAACTGTGAGTTTAAAGCAGTAACATTACTGTTAGTGATGTCTTGAATAGAATTGTAATTTAAAGTGTTAGTTGCACCAGTATTATAATTAAGTAATGCAGCTACACCATTTGAAGAACTATTTATAGTTAACAAATTTCCCGATGCACCATTTAAGGTCAAATTGCCACTAAACGTTTGGGTAGCACCCGCAGGTAAGGTTAAAGTAGCCGCAGAAGTAACTGACTTGGTAAAATTTACAAAACTATTTGACCCAGTTATTGATTGACTAGTACCATTGAATACTACATTACTTGTACTGCCCGCAGTAAAAGTTCCGGAATTACTCCAATTGCCTGTAACATTTAGCGTTGAGGAAGTACCCGTTGATAATGTGCCACCAGTTATGGATAAATTACCGCCCACATTTACGGTTGATGAAGCGGCCGTCGATAATGTGCCACCTGTAATAGTTAAATTATTGAAAGAACTAGGTGTTGAAGCAATAGATGAAGTGCCTGAAAAACTAACAGTACTACCAGTATTTGTTATGGTACCGGCACCAGCAGTATATACACCACTAATGTTAATAGCACTAGATAAAGTGCGCGCACCTCCAGTTAGGTTTAAACCACCATTGTATGTTCCATTAACTACCGTTTGAGGTGAAGTGCTATTATAATTAACCAATTGGCTCCAAGTGATGCCCGAAGGAATTGGTGTAGCAGAAGTTGCTGTGGGAACAGCAATATTGATAGAACCTGAACCAGTTGTAGAAGAAATAGAACCATCCAATATATTGGCAGCTCCCATGGTTAAAGTACTTGTTGCATCTACTCCCAAACTTCCGTTGATAGTCAAATTGCCACTAGCAGGAAAAGTAGATCCTGTTAAAGAAAAATTAGGAAAAGTTCTTGCCCCAAATGTGGGTATTAAGTAACTATTTCCAAGAGTAATTAGTGCACCGCTTGCTACACCACCGGTCGCTATTGGGTTACTTAATGTTAAAGAATTACTAGTTAACGAAGAAACTGTAGTATTTGCAGGTATATTAGTACCGGAAACAGGCTGACCAACGTATACGCTTGAACCCGAAATAGTATTATTCGCAAAATTAACCGTACTGCTGCCTGCAGCCGTAGCCGCATTTGTTGTAAGTATAAGGCTCGTATTTGTTCCTATACCATTCATACCAAAAGTACTCCCACTATTGAATTTAACACAGGAAAGACTATTATTGCCATTAAAAGGGAATGGTAATCCTGCACCTATTGTTTGTTGTGGGGTTGGTGCACTTATAGTTATTGTAGGGGCTACAGAATATCCTGTGCCACTAGTAGCTGCAGAAGAAGTGACAATACCGCCAGTGATGGACGCATTCCCTGAAACACCTCCTACTTGAGCAGTAAAAGTAGCTGCTGTACCACTTGTAGTGCCACCCGTAACCGTAATGATAGGCAAAGTAACGTAACCGCGTCCCCTATTTGTAAAATTAATCGTAACAACTCCTGCAGAAATTGAAGCGGTGGCTGTAGCTTGAACAGGCGCTACAAGGTTATAGGAAGAACCCGATTCAAACACAACATTATCGTTAGTACTGTTGGCATAACTATCAAACACACTGCCATAAATAGTACTAGTAATATTTAATACCCCACCATTGGCAAAAGTTAATGCGCCACTTGCAGCAGCATAGGTAGCATCTTGGGTAATAATACGCTGCCCAGCACAGGGTACATTAATGGTACCACTAATAGTTCCAGAAGCCCCATTTAACAACTTAATAGCAAAGGCATTACCGGCCCCTAATGTTAAGGTACATCCACTATTTACTGTAAATCCGCTTGCCGAACTAATTGAAAGGATATTACCTTTAAATACTCCCTGTGCGGATTGACTTCCGTATGTATAACTAGTTTTGGTTGTGGTTAACATTTGACCCACATTCACAGGCGCACCTCCAGTAAAAGCATTGTAAACAAGATCTCCAACATTTGCACCAGTTGGTTGTGAAGCATAAGTACCACCTGCTGCAGTAGAAGTAAAAGTACCTGCCGTTGTTGCAGCAGCTAACGCAACACTTGATGTAGATGCCCTAGCAGTAGTAGCGAAAACAACATCAGCTCCAGTTTGAAAAGTTAACTTTCCAATAGTTTGCGTGGGCAAAGTTCCCACATAAACAGTTCCTGTTGCTCCACTACCAATATTGCCGCCATCAAATATTAAAATATCATTAGTGGCTGGAGTTGTTCTTGGCAATGTGCCAGCAGTAGCACCCTTTGTTTCACTCCAATTGTTTGCGGTAGTCCAATTTCCTGGCGCGGTTATCGTACCAGAACCACCTATCCAATAATAGGTTTTTTGAGCATTTATTTTTGACAAAAATGCAATAGAAAACAATAAAAAGATAATAAATTTTTTCATACAATAAAAATTAAACCGTTGAAAAATGATAATAAATGAGCCAATCTAAAAAGGTTAGAACATAGGAATGGTAATCAGACCAAAAAAGTCCGTTACGTATATTATATAAATTAAATATCTATATAAATTATGGCGAGATTTCAATCTGCAATTCCTTTACCACTGTTTTTTGTGCAGTAGCATTGGCATTAGAGGCCATAAATGACACTTTGTATTTACCGGGTTTGGTATACGGTGGTGGTTTATAAATGGCCATCATAGGATCGGTGTAGGTTTTTACAACCGCAGTTGGCTTATCGGTTGGAACCCTGTTTAAATACAAATCCTTCGAAATTACCCAATCTTCATTGTCTGGTGTTGTAGGCGTACTAGACGCAACAAAAGCCAATTGCGTGGTAGTAACAGACCACCTGTTCGAATTATTCAATATATTAACTGCTCTCCAAACCGGATTCAATGTTGCAATAGCAAGTGTATCGTTGGTAACATTGTTACTAGTATCAACACCCTTTGCATAAAAAGTAAGGTTGAAATTGTTCAAAATCCAACGAGGTTGTGGCTGCCCGGTAACCGCTTTGTATCTAAATGCAAAAAACACAGCGCTGTCTTTAAAATCACTAACGTCAACACTTCCCGATGGTGTAAAAACAGAAGTAGAGGATCCGTCGGATAATATTAATCTATCAGTAATATCAACCCAAGTGGCTGCAACAATGTTGGCAGAATCATATTTACCATTGAAGTTTCTAGACACCAACAGAGAAAGTGAATTCGCCTGTCCGGCATTTTGTAACAAACTTTGGAATTCCAATATTGCTTTTCCTTTCGCTAGAGCCCTATTACGAAACTCGTACCTGTTGCCTAGTAAACTTGCGGTTGGTACAGCAACTTTTTCGCCGGAATAATAAGTGATGTAGTCGGCATAACCTGCAAACTTGAAAGTAATGCTATCGCCAAGTTTGTAACTTAGGGCATCGGAGGAAACACCGAATGTGATGGCTTCAACCTTGTCTTTGTTGCATCCTACGGTACCCAACAATACAAGTGATAGCATCCAAAAACTAAAATATGTGTATAAATTTCTCATTACCATCCAATATTTTGTTTAGCTAATCTATTTAACGACAATTCTGATATAGGTATAGGCAACAACAAGTGCTTTTGCGAGACCCTGTTGTACACACTCGACATGCCAACTTGATAATTATTGGTCTGAAAATTGCTTGCCTCATTTTGCAATGTTTCTACATAAATACCCCAGCGTATCAAATCGTTTCTACGTACAAATTCAAAACAAAGTTCTCTTGCCCTTTCAGCCCGTATTGCTTTCCTAAAACTATCGGCATCAATTATTAAGAAATTATTATCTGTAGCCGTAGTGCTATATAAGTTGGCACATTTTGCCCTTGTTCGTACTTGGTTTAATAAGTCCAAAGCAATATCAGTTGGTCCATTTATTTCATTTTCTGCTTCTGCATACATTAATAACACATCGGCATATCTTAAAATAGGAAAATTCATCCCACTACTTCCTGTTGCAGGTCTAACGGTTTCATATTTACGTCTAAGTTTGCCCGGGTTTTTATCTACCACCTTTTGGGCTTTTAGCGCAGCAGTTGTGTTCAAGGAATCTCTAGGAGTTTCCCATGTACCGGAATTAAATCGATAATAAAATGGAGCAATGTTCCAATTTCGTCGACTATCAATGGTATCTGTTGCATATAAAGCTGCAAGGGAATAAGTTATTTTATACCAATCTAACACGTAACCTACATCGGTATTTGCTTGAGGACACGCAATACCAAGTCCGGTTTGTCCTCCCCAACCTGATGCCCTAAAATAAGGAGGTTGAGGTGCCATGTACTCTGCTTCCCACATAGTTTCTCTTAAATCATAGGCATCTTTTGCAATATTTATCCAAATTTGTGTGTAATCGCTGATTAATGAATTTTTTCCTGCATCCACCACTTTTTTTGCCCAATCGCGTGCATCTTGGTAGCGCGAAACATCTAACAAAGGATAACCAGCCATGTATAAATTTACACGAGCCAATATTCCCCTCACCACTTGTTTACTTACCCTCATTGGCTGTTGTTTACTTGCATCAACATCGTTAACCAATGATTCGGCAAGCGTCATATCAGCAATAACTTTAGTATAAATATCTTTAGAAGGCGTGAACGGTACATCAACACCGTAAACAGATTGCGTAGATGCTAGTTTTAATGGAACGTCGCCAAATTGAGAAGTTAGTAGAAAGTAAATATAGGCGCGCATAAACAAAGCTTCGCCACGCAGTACCTCTTTTCTCTTTTTATCCATGACAACCTTGTCAACATTTTCCAAAAAACTATTGCAATTATTGATGTATCGGTAGCATTGGTTCCAATAATTACTTATACTAACCTCTGTTGCATCGTAGGTTAGGCAATTAACACCTGCATTAGAGCTTCTGAATATTTCATCAGTAGGCAAAACCCAACCACTCACCACACCGCCGGAGTATAAACCGGATCCATTGTCGTTAAAAGCTGTGTACAAACCCAAAAGTGCGTTGTTTGCTTCAATTTCGGTGTTGTAATAATTTTCAGGACTTACAAAATCGTTAGGTGTTTTTGTTAAGAATTTCTTACAGGCATTTGAAGTAAAAAGAATAATGCCGAGAATTGTTATGTATTTTATTTTCAACATAAAATAATTTCTAAAAATTAAAAATTAGCATTAATGCCAAACGTCAGGGTGTTAGCACGAGGATATACGGAGAAGTCGAAACCCGGTGTTAGCGCAGTTGGCCTTCCATTAACTTCGGGGTCGAAACCTGTATACTTAGTAAAAGTTAACAAGTTTTGTGTAGCTACATATATCCGCAAATTTGTTACGGCATTCTTTAATTTCTTGATCATTTTAGGCGAGATGGCGTAGCCTAAAGAAAGGGTTTTTAATCTTAAATAAGATCCGTCTTCTATACAACGAGACCAATAATAATTACCTGGCAAATTACCCGGATTTGCTCTAGGCATATCGTTTGTTTGGTTAGTAGGACTCCAACGATTTACATATGACTTATACATATTTAGACTACTGACAGAACTATTAGGGGAACCGTTTTCAAAAACAAGACGGTTTGCATTGTAGATATCGTTACCGTACGACCATTGAAAAAATACACTTAAATCGAAACCTTTGTATTTAAAATTATTGATAAAACCACCGGTATGCAATGGATTGCCATTTCCCATAACTGTTCTATCCGCAGCTGTTATCACACCATCTCCATTGATATCTTTTAGCTTAATAGCACCCGGCGTAGGCAGTGTAGAACGAGTTGTAAAACTTGTTGGAACATCTTGCTTCAATGTATAAACACCTGAAGGAGATTTATCGAAATCGGCATATTGATATACACCATCCGAAATATAACCAAACATTACACCCAATTGCTCTCCCTTTTTGGCTATGTATAGTGGCGTAGAATTATAGTTTCCATTCCAAGAAACGAATCCAAATTGATATTCTTGATTTTCAGCTAGCTCTAACACTTTACTTCTGTTAAAGGAAATATTAAAACTGGTAGTCCAAGAAAAATTTTTAGTCTTATAATTGTTTGTATTAATTGATATTTCTAGCCCTTGATTCGATATTTTTCCAATATTTTTAAATCCAGTGGTAAAACCTGAAGAACCAGGCAATGGCGCATTTAACAAAAGATCTGAGGTAACCTTTCTATATAAATCGACTGTAAGGTTAATTTTTCCTTTGAGTAAATCTAAATCAAGGCCTAAATTACTTTGCGTAGTGGTTTCCCATTTCAAATCTTTATTTCCTAGGCTACCTAAATTTGTAATATATGAAAATACGTTATTTACGGGCGAGTAACCGCTTGCCATAGAAGAAAAAGTTACATAATCTGAAACGCGATTGTTTCCCGTTGCACCCAATCCAAAACGCAATTTAGCATCATCAATGTACTTAATTGAATTCATGAACTTTTCTTTAGAAAAGCGCCATCCAACAGAAAAAGAAGGAAAATAACTCCATCTGTTGTTATTGGAAAACTTACTAGACCCATCGGTACGATAGGAAGCCGTTAGAAAATATTTAGACAAATAATCGTATTGCACTCTAGCTAAGAATGAAACCAAGGCATTTTGAGATGTACTAACAACAGCTAAACCTGGAATACCTTGGCTTAAACCAGACATACCCAAACTTTCGTTAGGTACATTGGTAGCACTGCCCCCATTAATTTTGACAGTATTCAATTGCGAAGTAAATCCACCAAGTAAATTAATATGGTGCACCTTTTTAAACATATTGTTATATGTTAGCGTATTTTCATTGGTAATATTTGTAGTACTCTGTACACTATAAGCACCATTAACCCCATTGGGATTGGTAGCTACTACCCTTCCTTTACTTGTTTGAGAATTGTAAAAATCTTCTCTTCTTGCCGAAAGCTGATTTACTCCTGCAGTTGCTCTAAAAAGTAGTTTGGGTAATATTTGGTAATCAAAGTAGGTATTGGCAAATAAGCTTATTTGATTGTTTTGATGGTGCTCATTTTTGGTAGAATATAGTGGATTGAAAACAGTGGAGGTATTTAAGGGGTCGATAGCAACATCATTGGGCAAATCAAGTAAAGAATCGATATTTCCTGTAAATGTTACCGGACGAAAACCCCAAACACTAGCCATTAAATATGAAGTACCACCTGCTAATCCGGATGTACCACTACCTACAGGCTGAACCCCATATTGATTGGTGTACGTTAAAGCCATATTAACGCCCACTTTCATTTTTTTTGAAATGGATTGGTCTAAAATAAACTTGGTTTGATAGCGTTTGTATCCAGACTTAATGACAACGCCCTCCTGATTGGCATAATTAAATGCCAAACTATACTTAGTTTTATCTGTACCACCTCTCATTGAAATATTGCTACTAACGAAGGGAGCTTGTCGGCCAAAAACAGCGTCTTGGAAATCGGCTCCTTTCAAACGTTTGTAGGTATTCATTACCGAATCAATCAAAAAAGGATCGTTGGCTACATTTCTTAAATAAGTAGCAATCGTATTAACTGGGTTGAGTTCATATTGATATTGAACAAATTCATAAGGATTCATCAATTCAATACGTTTCAAAACATTTTGAGTAGATTTTAGGGCCTGAAATTCTATTTTAGGTGGACCAGTTTTCCCTTTTTTGGTAGTAATCAAAATCACCCCATTTGCTGCTCTTGCGCCGTAAATGGCAGTTGCAGAGGCATCTTTTAAAATTTCAATCGATTCTATTTCGGAAGGATTAATTACATTATTGTCTGGATTTTCGAGCGGGAACCCATCAATAACATACAAAGGTGAATTGTCCTGTGTTAGAGAATTGTTTCCTCTAATTACAATATTAATTGGTGCACCGGGTTGTCCATCTTGCGACACTACTTGAACACCTGCTGCTCTACCTGCAAGGGCTTGGTCGAACGACATTACCGGTGATTTTTGTAAATCTTCCACATTTACACGCGCAACCGAAGTTGTTAATTCCTTTCTTTTAACAGTTCCGTATCCAACAACTACTACATCTTCTAACGAATTAGGTAATTCCTTCAAAGACACATCAATTTTCACAGTACTCGAACTTACGTTGCGTTCTAGTTGTACAAAACCTACAGAAGTGAAAACAAGGGTTACATTTCCATTATTTTTAGCTTTTATCGAAAATCTACCATTTACATCTGTTATTGCTTTAATGTTTGTATTTTTAATTGCAACAGTCACGCCTTCTAAAGGCACTCCTTTTTCATCGACCACAACACCCGTAATATTTTTTTCATACAAATTGGGATTTTGGAGATTATCCAATATCCCATTAGGCGAATTAAGAATGATTCTATTATTTGGTAAAATACTAAAAACAAGATCAATTTCTTTGCAAATGGTGGCCAATACATCTACTACGGACACATTTTTTACACTAACCGATACCAACTTATTGGCCTGAACAACATCATCGCTGTAAAAGAAACGATAGGATGTTTGTTTTTCAATGCTTTTGATGACTTGCAAAAACGACTCTCCCTTAAACGTTAGGGTAACATTTTCTTGTGCAAAATTCCTTGCAGAAACATGCACACCAATCATTAGCAGCAATACACTAATTTTCATTACAAGCAACGTTTTTTTAAATCCAATACGGATACTTTGTCCATAAAGAACACTTTTTTTCATACCTTCAATTTAGTTTATCAAAGGGCTATCTCTATAATGTATTACTCCTTTAGCGATAGCCGGTATAAATGAGGGGGGAAATGTTTGCCGCATTTTCTCCCTTTTTTTGCGCAACGTTATTCTATTATTATTTTTTTATCTATAATTTTATAATTAAACTTTTTAGATAATTTAAAAATGTACAATATTTCAGAGATACTTTCGGTATGAAATACACCCGTGTAGTGATAACTTTTGGGCTGTTGTGTTTTGAACACTATTGATACGTTAAACTTTCTTTCTAATTCTTTGGCTATTGATTCTAAAGATTGATTAATAAATACCATTTTATCATCTAACCAGCCTGTTTCAGCAATTAAACTATCGCGTTTGTTGTACGAAACAGAGGTCAATATCACTTTATTATCAATTATATCTGTACTATTACTAGCTACACTAGCAGCATTTTGAACATGGGCAGAATCAACTTTTTGGATGATGATTTTTTCGAGCGGTTTCAAAACAATAATATTGTCGGGGCGCGCATTTAGCGTCACTTCAATTTTACCGCGAATGAGTGTTGCCTCAACTGCTTTGTCGCTTGGATAGTTACGAACATTAAAAGCTGTTCCTAAAACCTTGATATTGGCATTAGATGTATGAATGATAAAAGGATGTTGCTTATCGTGCGCAACATCAAAATAGGCTTCTCCTATAAGTTGTACTTCCCTAAGGCGTTCACCAAAATTATTATTGTACGAAATTTTACTGTCAACATTTAACCAAACTTGTGTACCATCTGGCAAAATCACACTTGACCTAGAACCTTTTTTGGTAGTTATTTCGTTGGAATGTGGTACGGTTTTTTGTACTTGGGTAACCCAGTATACAGCTATTGCAAACAACAAAACAGCGGCTGCACTTGCATAAGGCCATACACGTTTTAATAGTGGTTTTCGCTTTGCAACGCCAAATATAGAATAAGTTGTTAAATCATCGTTATCAGTCAATTTTCCAGCAATCTGCATTTTAGCAGAGTGGGCTGCATAAGCTTGAGAAACAGCAGCTTCGGTGTACAAATAACCGGGTTTCACCATTTCATCGTGTATTATCCGCCATTCGGGATAGGCAAGCATCAACTGCTCCAATTGCAGCAATTGATCTTTAGTTGCATCTCCCGATAATTTAAGAGATAATAGGTCGTAAAACAGATTTTCCTTCATTGTATACCTTGTCTATTACTAAAGACTGCATAATGAAGGTTTACCGTGACAACTACCATTATTTTATTACTAAATAATCTTGTAG
>JAIXOS010000472.1 GCA_027486695.1 Chitinophagaceae bacterium
AAAACAGATTTTGATTTTCGTTCTATTTCTTCAGCCATTTTTGGTCAGCTTGATTGGGAATTGGCCAAAGGCTTGCACATATTGCCAGGTCTTAGATACAACTACGACGAAAAAAATCTAGACTATGCTAGAACCACTTACGGAGGGTTGCAAACCACTGACGCTACTTTACTTTCATTAAAGAAGGCGGTGTATTCTAATCAGTATTTCA
Source organism: Chitinophagaceae bacterium (assembly GCA_027486695.1). Taxonomy (GTDB): domain Bacteria; phylum Bacteroidota; class Bacteroidia; order Chitinophagales; family Chitinophagaceae; genus Parasediminibacterium. Next base: position 212 of record JAIXOS010000472.1, read on the forward strand.
ATACAAGTGTTAACAATACGAATGTATCTGCCAATATTACTTTGTCTTACCGACCAAATGACCGTATTAATGGGTATGCCACATATTCCAATAACTATAAATCAGTAGGGTTGAATTTAGGTGGTTTGCCAACGAAAGGCACTACCGATTCGGCAGATTTATCGCTTGCAACAGTAAAACCGGAATATGTACAGCATTACGAACTAGGTGTTAAAACAAGACCATTTAAAGGTGTAACCTTGAATGTTACGGCTTTTAATACCGATATTAAAGATTACCAAACAACTGTTCAAGTGCCACAAATTGGCTTAAACAGAGGTTACTTAGCTAACGCGGAAAAAGTGAATGTGAAAGGTATAGAATTAGATGCGGCCTACCAATACAGCGTGGATTTTAGTGCTAACGTTGCAGTAGCTTTCACCGAAGGCAAGTATGTTTCATTTACCAACGCACCACTACCTTTGGAAGAAACCGGTAAAACAGTTGGTGGACAACAACAAGCATTTAAAGATGCTTCTGGTGGCGTGCTTCCAGGTATTTCTAAATGGAATGTGTCAGGTGGTTTTGATTGGACATTTACCCAAGGCAAATTTTTGAATAAATCAGGCAAGTTTTTTGTAGCTGCCGATGCCTCTTACCGTTCAGAATATTCATCTAATCCTACACCCTCCGCTGTGTTGAATATAGCCGGATACGGATTGGTAAATGCCCGACTTGGTTTCAAGGCCGATAAATACAGCCTATTTGTTTGGGGCAGAAATATTACAGGCACTAACTATTTTGAACAATTGCAAGCAGCAGCAGGCAATTCGGGATTGTATGCCGGTGTTCTTGGCGACCCAACCACTTATGGACTAACATTTAAATTTGGCTTTTAATACCTTGCTTTTTTAGTTCACTCAATAGCCTCTGCCTACAATTGTTGGCAGGGGCTATTTTAATGATTGCAACTGTACATTTATTGAAGATATTTTTTCTTACACAGCGAAATGGCAATAAAAATAGCTTCCTGCATTATTTTTTTGAAAAACAATCCTATAAGAATAATAGACTAGCTATCTTCGCGCCAAAATAGCCAAAGTCCATTTGCATATTAGCGCCACAACGATGTTTTAGATTGCTTGTTGTGTGCCGGTAAACATTTGATTTGAGCTATCCAATTTGAACAGTGTATAGAAGTGTATAAATTTATTGATATTGAAAAATTCGAACCCTTTATTTCCGGTATTTCTACAACTGCACAACCTTCGATTATTGATTGTAGGTGGTGGTTATGTAGCTTTAGAAAAGTTGCAAGCGGTCATTAGCAATTCGCCACAAACAGCCATCACATTAGTAGCATCACAAATCAGTAATGATATCAGGCAATTGGCAAGTAATTATCCCAATATTGTATTGCACCAAAAAAATTATGATGCTACTGATTTAGACAATCAAGATGTGGTATTGGTAGCGGTGAATGATATACCCAAAAGCGAAGAAATTAGGGCCGATGCCAAACAGCGCCGTTTACTCGTAAATGTGGCCGATAAGCCTGCCCTTTGCGACTTTTATTTAAGTAGCGTAGTTAAAAAAGGTAATTTAAAACTCGCTATTTCCACCAACGGAAAATCGCCTACTATCGCAAAGCGCATCAAAGAAATGCTTAACGATACGTTGCCCGAACAAATGGATGTTTTGCTCGACAATATGGAAGCTATTCGCAATCAGTTAAAAGGCGATTTTGAATCGAAAGTTACGGCACTTAACGAAGTAACCAAAAGTATGGTAGCCGGCGAAAAAGACCTTGATTCGGTAGGCGAAAAGTATTGGAAAAAAATTGCCACTTACTCAGTGTTTGCCTTCTTGTTTATGGTTGTTGGTCATTTGTTGCTCAGTTACTTGCCGATGCATTCCATGCTCAATACGGCTAAAGTAGGATTGCAAAGTATCGATAATAAATTTTATTGGATGATTGCTGCCGGTTTTGTTGCACAGTTGGTAGACGGGGCATTGGGCATGGGTTACGGTGTTACTTGTACCACGGTGCTCTTATCTATAGGCGTTAATTTATCGGCTATTAGTGGTAGCATTCATACCGCCGAAATGTTTAGCAGTGGGGCTTCGGGCTACAGCCATTACAAATTTGGCAATGTTAACAAAAAACTTTTCAAGGTACTGCTCATTCCCGGTGTTCTCGGTGCCATTTTGGGCGCCTATTTGCTATCGGTTTATGGCGATCAGTATGCCAAATATTTTCGACCGGTTTTGGCTAGTTACACCCTCATTTTAGGTGTGCGCATTTTGATTGTTGCATTCCGCAAAACCAAGAAAATTTCTAAAGTAAAAAATGCCGGATGGTTAGCAGGTGCCGGCGGTTTTTTAGACAGTTTTGGTGGTGGTGGTTGGGGGCCCTTGGTTACAAGTACGCTAATTGCCAAAGGGCGAACGCCAAGGTTTGTTATTGGAACAGTGAGTTTAACTGAGTTTTTTGTCACCCTTGCAAGCGCATTAACCTTTTTTTCGCTCATTGGAATCAGCCATTGGCAAGTCATTTTAGGGCTTATTATTGGAGGTTTATCCGCAGCACCGCTTGCCGCAAAATTATCAGGTAAGCTACCTTTAAAAGCTTCATTTATTGGAGTTGGTGCCATGGTAATTATTTGGAGCGGGCGTATTTTATTGAAGGCTTTTGGGGTGTTATAGTTTTTTAAACATTATTTTTCTTTTAATTAGATGCGATAGCTATTTGGGCGTTTCCCTACGGGCCGGGCTTTTCGCTCATACTCCTCGCCAAACACCTTGCAGGATGTTTGGCTGTGGGGTAACCGCTTCAATCCCTAACGCAACAGAATGGTTTTGATTTTGTTCGTTAAATTATTTTTATATGAAAAAAGGATTTGCAATTTTATTTACACTCATTGTGGGTACAATGAATGCAAGTGCACAAACAGTTACAAAGAATATAAACCACCAATCGCAAATTTGGGTTGGCTATTTTAACCAAACCCGTTTTAACAATAAATGGGGCATGTGGACAGATGTTCATTTGCGAACCAAAGAAAACCTAGCCGATAATTTTTCGCAACTCATGTTTCGGGTAGGCGCTACTTATTACATAGACAATCATACAAAACTAACAGCCGGCTACACGTATGTTAATTATTATCCTGCCGATAACCATCCTACCCAAACTCAGGTGGAACATAGGCCATGGCAGCAATTACAGTGGCATACCCAATATGGAAAAAAAAGATTGGGTCAGTGGATTCGGTTCGAACAACGATTTAGACAAAAAGCCATAGGTGGTGTATTAACCAACGATTATAGTTTTAACTATCGGGTTCGCTACAATTTTTCTTACAACATTCCCTTAAGTAAAAAAGGATTGGTAGCCAATACTTGGTCGGTTGTGCTAAACGACGAAATACATTTGAACTTAGGTAAAGAAATTGTCAATAATACATTTGACCAAAATCGTATGTTTGCTGGTTTGGCTTATCAATTTACACCTCAAGATATTGTTCAGTTTGGTTACATGAATATTTTTCAGCAACAGAGTGGCGTCAATCAATATCGTTCCGTAGACGTGTTACGTCTATTCTACTTTCAAAACTTGGATTTGCGTAGTAAGAAGAAATAGTGAAAGTTGTTAAGTTGATGAAGTCTTATCTAAAATAGAGACTATGTTTTTTCTACTGCCAACATTCTGTGACGGCGGTAGAATTTGTAGTAATGACAAAAAAGGCTACCGTGTTTTGCGAAGCCATCGCTTTAAACATCGCATAGCTACCCCGGGTGTTTCGGTTACTGTAAATGTTTGGTCGTAATCCCACAAATGTGTGGGTATGTCTAGTTTGTACAAAATAGAAGTGATGTCTTCCAAATAATTGCAACGATAATTTTCGGGAACCAAGTTAATAACGCCTGTTTCAGTACAAATAATGGGCATATTTTTCTTTTTACAATTGTAGGCAATTAGCCTTAGGCGATTGTAAATAAAGTCTTTATTTGCTTCGTTGGGATATTGCAAAAAGTTAGTTTCTACCAAAGTGCCCCTTGCTTCGGTAGGCATTTTAGGCATTTTTCTCCTTTTATAAGGATAGGGGATACCCGTAATGTAACTTTTTTCTTTTGTCCATTGTGCCCCTTGGTGGGTAAAAATATAGGGGTCGTAAAAGTGAAAAGTGTAAAAAAGTTTATCGTCGTCTAGTTTGCCTAGTTCCAAGAGTTCATCTACATTATTATAGTTGGTACCGCCAATAATGTAAAAACGGTTTTTGTCTTCGTAACGGAGGCCATTAACAATGTAGGTAATATCGCGTTTCCAATAGTTGCGGTCAATAGTGGGTTCATTGTATAGTTCAAAAAATAAATCGTCGTAGCCCATACCTAAAAATTTATTTTGTATTTGTTTCCAAATCCATAAAATTTTATCGCGTTCCGAATAGCCGTTTTCGTTGGTCAATTTACCATAGTGATAAGTAATGATCATGCGCATATCTAAATCGTGGCACGTGTTATACGCTTCGCCCAATTTGTCAATCAGGTCGGTGCGCAAATTGGTAGAACCGGAACGCAAAAACAAATCGAATGCTACCGGCACACGCACCGAAGAAAATCCTGCCGATTTTATTTCGTTTAATTTTAACACTATATTTGTTTTTAGAAGGTCATTTGGGTTGTCCCAATAATGTTCTAAAAGTGAAAGATTAACGCCGCCATTGAGCTGTTTCTTAATTTTTTTCTCTTTTTTTGACGATTTATCCACATTGTTAGCAAAAAGTGAGATAGTAAGTAGGCAAAAAATGGAGAGAAATAGAGGTTTAATGGAGTAATTATATACTTTCACAGAATATTGATTTATAAATGTTTGCATAGCCCCTATTTATGTTAAATGAACCAAAGTTTTCGTATGTAAATATAGAGCAGGAAGAATTAAACAATGAACTAAATACAAAAGGAAAATATTATGCCAATGTAGTACATTGGTCATTCTTGTTTTCGTTACCGTTATTTTGGTTGTTGGATTTTCTTTTTTTGCCGTTGTTATGGACGAACTTCCTATTAATCAGGTTGATTGTAGCGGTGTTTACCTATGCCGTTTACATTTATGGTAATAAAAAATTATGGCCATCTTACAAAACCGTATTCATTTTCTCCACTTTTAATGTGTTTATCAACTCAATTATTTGTGCAAGTGTAAGTGTTAACCACATGTTGCCTTATTTCTTACTTACGGCAGTTGTTACCCTTTTGTTTAACACAACTATTTTTTGGAAGCCTTTTTATTCGTTAATTCAATGTTTGATGTCGTATGTAGTTATTGCATTGGCATTTAAACTTGTAAATAGATACGATGGATACGATGATTTAATCAATAATGGCGGTGGTGTATATTTTGTACTCACTATTTTTTCTATTCTGATTGTTAATAATCGGTATTTACTACTGTATAAAGAAGTGGTACGCAGTATACAAATAGAGCAAGCTCAAAATCGATTGGTTGAACAAAACGAAAAAATTGGAGAGCAGTGGCATCAAATAGAAGACGTAAATCGGAAGTTGAAAAATTTAAGTGAGCATCGTTACAATACAATGAACATCATGCTCCACGATTTTAGGAATTTTACAAGTTCTATTCAAATGAGCCTTGACTTACTTAAGAATAGTTCAGATAATTTAACAAGTGAGCAAAAAGAAATAGTTGGCTACATTGGCGTTGGTAACGATAAAATTAAATATTTATCGGAAAGATTGGCCGGGTCTTCTGAAAAAGATACTACTGCAATTGACTTTAATTTTACAGCAATTGATTTAGGTCCTGAAGTAGAAGCTGCAACTATCAATATGTCCGATGCGGCACAACTCAAACAAATAGGCTTGCAACTACATTTGTATCCGTCAGAATTATTGGTACAATTGGATAAAATATTCTTAGATCAAATTTTGTTCCGTTTACTTTCTAACGTAACACGATACGCACAAAGTGGCTCAATTATTACGATTCATACCCAAAAAGTGGGCGATAATGCCGTAATTGAAGTGATTAATAAAGGGCGCTTAATAGGTGTAAAAAAATTGGATGAATTGTTCAATAAGCTTTCGTCGCCAAGTTTGTCGGCAGAAAGTGCTTCGCAAGCATCGCTCGGATTTTCGGTAGCCAAACAATTGGTAGAACAAATGGGCGGTACGCTTACTTATAATAGCACCGAAGCAACGGGCAATTACTACCGTATCGATTTTAAACTTTCCCAACTTTCTCAGTAAATATGTATAACATGAAATCAAGATTGCTTTTAGTATTAGCAGCAGCGTTAATGAGCTTAAGTGCCCTGAAAGCTCAGCAAATACGATCGTTTGAGTCTATGGGTTACGAGGATGCCTTGATACAAGGTATTACAGGTTCTATGAGTTATTTTATCAAGGTACGACCTAATGATAATGTAGATCAAACCAAATTGGTGATTAATTTCTCTGCCTCGCAGGTACTTAATCCCACTAACTCATTTGTAATTGTGAGTTTAAAAGATATTCCGGTATATACACAGCGAGTTAGTGTGTCTCCTACGGATACTTCTTTTACCGTAGAAGTACCTCTAAGCAGGCAATATCTACAGCCCGATGGCAGGTTCATTAAATTGAAAATTAGTGCCAAGTTAAGCATCGGTGATGAATATTGTAAAGATGTTGACAATCCGGCTGTATGGATAAATATAAAAAACAGATCTTATATTAGTGTCAATACACAAAGCGTAGGATCATACCAACGCAGCTTGAGCGAATTGGTACATGAATATTCTTCAATTTACACACCTGCTTCTTCTGATTTGAACGATTTAACAGCAGGAGGTGTTTTGTATGCTCTTTTAAAGCAAGCGAATACCAATAAAAGCATTTATACATCTAGTTATGCCTCCGTTGATAGTTTACCACCCGGCATCATTGTAGGTACCGTAGATAAACTACCTACTGCTGTTAAGCAAAACATACCTAGTATAGCCCCTGGTCAAGGTCTTATTGCCTTAGCAAGGGTGATGACTTCTGAAGGCGAAAGAGCTGTCCTTGTGGTAACCGGTGCCGATACAAAAGGATACCAAAAAGCCATCAATGCATTGGCAAGTAATAAGCGCATGAGTAGTTCCTTCAGTGATAAATTGATAATAGAAGAAGCCGGACCAAGCTATTCATCTATTGACAACCAATCACCCCTAATAGCCTCGCTATCTAGTTTAGGAGCAAGTTCTGGCTTAATGGAAGGTATTGGGGCTTTAAGAACTAAGTATACTTTTTCCTTAACAGAATTCAACGCAATACCTGATAAGTTGACCTTCCATTTGGAAAGCTATTTTTCAGTTTTGAAGCCAGATGATAGAGGGTTTTTAAACATCTATTTGAACCAAAATTTGGTATACAATGCTAACTTGGCCAACCGTTCCAATTTTATTGAAGATATTGATTTGAAACCTTATTTATTGAGTAAGTTCAATAACTTAGAGGTAGAATATAGGTTCCATCCTGGCAACAACATTTGTAAAGATGGGTTTAGTAATTTCTTCGCCTTTATCAATGTAAAAACCTCAACGCTTACTTTTTCAGGCGAAAAAGAAAATCGTTTTTATAGCTTCTTTAATTTCCCTGCAGAATTTAGAAAAGTACCAACTAAAATTATTGTTTCGCCATCCTTGTATAACACCAATATCATATCCTCAATTGGAGAACTCATTTACCAGTTGAATGCTCCATTAGCACCTAATTACAATCGCTTGATTGTGCCTACAATGATTCCATCCGATAAAACCAGTTTGGAAGATTTGAAAGGATTTAACGCAATAGCATTATTGAACAGGCAAGATGGTTTTGTGAAGAATTTCACACAAATGCCGGTTCAATACAACAAAGATTTTCAGTTGTATCGGGATAATAAGGGTAATCTGAGTTACTCTGTAAGCGACTTTTCTAGTAGCGGTATGGCGCAAATTTTTAGAGAAAAAGGAAGCACTATATTGGTTGTCACATCCCTTGGAGC
>JAIXOS010000187.1 GCA_027486695.1 Chitinophagaceae bacterium
ATCTCCTGCACTAACCACCTGAACTTCGTTAGAAGGTAAAAACCTACGTGCTGCTGTAACGGTAGAACTTGTTCCAGCATGTGCTTCATGACCAATTATTGCATTGAGGTCTATAATTCTACCCCATTTTCTTTTATAGGTAAAAAAGTTACGAACTGTGTAGCTGAAGCTTTGTGCACTTCTATAATTTGTAGAGCTTTGATTGTTAACAAATCCACCACCAAAATTGTAGGTAGGATTAAATCTATCTTCAGTAGCAAAATCTAAGTTAGGTGCATACTCGTTTCTTAGGGATAGATATTTGTTAAAATCAATAGTTGCATAAAAGTTTCCAAATATTTGGTATCTACTCCTATCATCTTTTCTTAAATATGCCAAAGCCACCGGATTGATAACAGCATACCCATAAGGGTTGCGATCGGGCATACCCCAACTGCCATCAATATTTGTAAAAGGCACATCGGGGGTTTGTTGTAATGCAATAGATATGATATTGGCATCAGTAGTAGAGGTACTTTCTTGTACATTAGCCATATTAAGGCTGGTACCAACCTTTAAAAAATTATTGGTTTTGTTATCAATATTAATTTTAAATGTATATCTATTGAAGTCAGATCCCCGTGCTATGCCGGTTTGATGAAAATAGCCGCCCGAAATAGCGTATTGTGTTCTAACATCTCCCCCCGAAACACCAATTACATGGTTTTGGGTAATACCACCTATAAAAAGCATTTTTTGCCAGTTGGTACCTTCACCCAAGTACTTAGGATTATTAAACTGCGGAAATGCTACCCCTGTACCGGAACCTGTGTTTCCTCCATTTACCCTTTCATTCATGAATTCAGCATACTCGCGCAAATTCATCATGGGATAATACTTTGGTAGGTTTTGCGAACCCCAATAATAGTCGTAAGTAATTTTTGGAGGGGCTATATTGCCTCGTTTAGTGGTAATCAGTACTACACCGTTTGATGCTTGAGAACCATAAATAGCAGTAGCCGAAGCATCTTTTAAAACCTCAATAGAGGCTATTTCGCTAGGGTTAATGCTCGAAAGTGGATTAGTACTACTACCATCTAAGGCAGATGGTTCGTTTGGTGGAATAATAACGCCATCAATAATATACAATGGCTCTCCACTCCCGCCAATATTGGCCAAACCTCGAATTTGTACACTCACAGCTCCACCCGGCTGACCCGATACTTGCTGTACTACAACCCCAGCCATTTGACCCTGCATAGCTTGATCAATTGTAGTAGATTGGGTAGATGCGATTTGCTCCGCATTCATTTTTGCTCTAGCATCGGAATTAGATCTAGCTGTTTTGTTTTTATCGTACACATCCGAAACCACCACCACATCTACCAACTTAGAGGCATCTTCTTCTAATTTAACGTCGATACGTGTTTTATTACCTACTATTGTTTCCCGTGTGGTATAGTTTACAAAAGAAAAAACCAAAATATCTTTTGGATAGGCATATATTGTAAAGTCGCCTTTAATATCGGTTACAGTACCAAAATTGCTACCTTTAATAGTTACGCTAACCCTTTCTAAAGGCTTATCGCCGTCATCGGAAAGCACTTTACCGGTAATTTTTACTTTTGCAGTAGTAGTAGGAGCCACTTGAGCCCATAAAGTAGTATGTAGCGCTACTATAAGTAAGCTATAAAACAACTTGGCTAGCCACTTATGTGCCCTACCATTACGGCTGTAACACGCAAGGTACGCTGATGAATCGTTAGTACTTTTTTTCATATGGAGCAAGATAAAACGTTTAATATACTAGGGTATTTTTAAATAGTACAAGATTTATTTGATTAATGGTATCGTTATTTTATCGCCATTGTATATAACCGACTTAAATACGGAATGGTTATTTTCCAAATCGAATGGTTCCGGCTTTGTTTTGCTAATAACTAGCACGTTAAATACACGCTTTTGCAACATCCCCGAAAATATACCCTTTCGCTGCCCAATTGTGAGCGTTTTGGTTTGTTCATTGTATTGCATGGGTATTTGGGCGTATTTACCCTGTTCGTAATTGTAATTGGTTCCTTCATCTTCATACAATGTAAAGGTGGCATCTTTTCCTGTGTAAATCCTGAGTGTAATGGTATCTGCTGGTTTTTGAGCCACGTATTGTAAGTCCGGTCCAAATGGCAAAATGCTACCCTCTTTTACATACAACGGAATGTTACTTAGCGGTGCATTGGCCAATATGGTTTGGCCACCCGGTAAATATTTTCCGGAATAGAAGTCGTACCAACCGGATTTAGCTGGTAAATACACCGAGCGATTTTCTGCCTGGTAATTGTACACCGGATTAACAAGAATGCTGGGACCAAACATAAACTGATCGGCAATATTTTTCACAGCCGAATCGGCAGCAAAATCCATGATCAATCCACGCATGATGGTGTAATTTTCGTGGTAGGTTTTGCCGGCCAACGTATAAATGTACGGCATCAATTGATAACGCAACTTATTATAAAACAACATGCTTTTGTAATAAACACTATTTTCAGGAGCAATATTGTATATCTCGCGATAAGGAAATTGACCGTGTGAACGAAAAAGCGGGCAAAAACTGCCGTACTGGTACCAACGTGTCATCAATTCGCGCCATTCTTCCAAATCTTTGGCATTAGGTCGTTCAAACCTAGATTCTACCGCAAAACCACCTATATCGGTTGTCCAATAGGGCAATCCGGACATGGAAAAATTAAGCCCTGCAGGAATTTGATTTTTAAAATCGTGCCATCTTGAAGCAATATCTCCACTCCAAGTAGTAGCAGCATAGCGCTGAATACCTGCAAAAGCCGAACGGGTAAGTATAAACACCCGCTGATTGGGTTTTTCACCACGCTGCCCCTCATACACACCTTTGGCATTTTGCAAGGGGTAGGCATTGAAATATTGAGTGGATGAACCTTCATAAGTAGGCGACATCAACTGCTTTTTGGTTTCAAAATTGGTATTTGAAAATATATCGGGTTCCGAAGCATCTAGCCACCATGCATCTACCCCTTTGCTAAACAATTGTTTACTCATGAGGTTCCAAAATGCTCCGCGTGCTTTGGGATTGAAAGCGTCATAAAAAGTGGAAGTATATCCTTTTGCTATCCAATCGCGCTGTTGGTTTACAATATTTCGCTTGTATAAAAAACCATTTTTGTCTAAATAATTGTAGTTGGGAATGCCTTCATAAAATTTTGGCCATACCGAAATCATGAAATGTGTATTGTACTGATCGTGCAAATCTTTAATCATTTTGGTTGGATTCGCAAATCGTACGGAATCAAATTGGTGGCTTCCCCATTTGTCTTCCTCCCAATAACTCCAATCTAACACAATGTTATCCAACGGAATTTTTCTTTTTCTAAATTCTTGTACAGTTTGCAAAATTTCGCTTTGCGTTTTGTAACGCTCTCTGCTTTGCCAAAATCCTAATGACCAATTGGGTATCATCGTAGCTTTACCTGTTAATTGTCGGTAACCGGCAATCACTTCGTCGGCATTGCTGCCGTAAACAAAATAATAATCAATTAAATTACCCGCTTCGGAGCGTAAAGAATATTCTTTTTTGGCTTCGTTGCTTACCGGGCTCAACCATTTGCAACCAATGTACGACTCACCTCCATTAGGTATCCATTCTACCACAAAGGAATGTTTTACATTTTGTTTTAATGGTACGTTCAATATGGCTGTTCCCGGATTCCATGGTTGTCTCCATCTATCAGCTAATAATACTCCATCAATCCATATTTTGGCATAACCTGCATATTTGAATAAAAACTTGTGTATGCCTGTGAATTGAGATTGTATACTTCCCTCCCATTTCACTGTACCATCGCCTGCATTAAAGCCCTTGGGGAAATTTTTCATGGTATGAATAAACTCATAATCTATTTGTGACTCCGGACGTACCACATTAAAATCTACATTTTTCGTTTTAGCGCTATAGGTAGTGGTTAACCAACCTTCGTGCCCTTCTTTGGAAAAAAGCTTAAGTGAACTCATGGGCTCAAAATCTCTACTATCGCCAATTTTGGTAATGGAATAATTATCCCAAAGCAAACCATAATTTTTAGCCGATAAAATGAAAGGCACAGCCACTTCGGTATTGTTTTGTGCCAATTCTACCATTTCGTTTTTATAGTTGATGATACCATTTTGGTGCTGACCCATTCCATATAAAGCTTCATCTTCCGGTGAAGCAAATGTTTGCTTCAATTGGTATACAATGCCACCATCAATGGTGGTAGGAAGAAAACTCTTTGCCCCTACTGCTTTATCGGCCAAAATTAATTTACCTTGTTTGTCGGTAAACATTACACTACCTGTTTCGGTAGTAATGGTAGCATTGATGCTTGATGTACTTACAATAACTTTATTGGGTTGCTCTTTTACCTCCCACAATGCCGAAGTAACTTTTGAGGGTTTGGCAATCATTAAACTGTTGGTGTTGGGAATAGTGGTGGTAGGACTAGCCGATACCCTGATTATCTTGTCGGAAATTACTTGTAACTTAATCAGCTTTGCGCCAAATAATTCGGGCTTTTTTACGTATACCAATACGCCATCGTCTAACTTAGAAAATGTGCCTTTTTTTCCGTCTTCAAAAGCGAACACTGACGTTACGAGCAGCACTAAAAAAGTTGTTGCAACGATGATTTTTTTTCTATATAGCATAACAAATTTTTTCAAAAATGCCTAACTGATTTACTTTATCTGAACCATCAGACAATGAATTCATAAAATTAGAAACAGCTAAGGAGGGTGAGGGTGTATAATTGTTTACGTTTAGTAGCTAAAATGTTAACCAACTGCATTAAATGCGCTATTTACAAGCTATTGGGTATAGAAAAGATACATTTGGGTATACAAGCAGCTGTACAAATTCGGTTATTGTGCAGGACAATTGTGAAGTATTCCATAATTAAATTTTTAAATTTTTTCGGTATTGAGAGGGTAAAACCCCGTAGTTGTTTTTGAAGAATTTAGAAAAAATTTTAGGGTTGTTGAACCCAACGTAATAAGCCACTTCGGCAACAGTTTTACTGGAATCGGTGAGTAAAGTAGCCGCTTTGCTTAGCCGATGGTTGCGAATAAACTCAACCGGCGTTTTACCGGTAAGTACCAGTAATTTTTTATACAAACCTACGCGGGTCATGAAAAGTGCCCTACTCAGTTCATTCACAGAAAAATCGGCTTTATCCATATTGTCTTCTATCAATTGTATGGCTCTGCGCAGCATTTTTTCGTTATCGGAAATACTAGCAGTAGTGGTTGCAAACAAACTGATTTGCTTTTGAAATACGGCTTTTAAATAATTGTATTGGTGCAGTAAATTGGTAATTCGTGAATACAAAACGGTGGCATTAATGGGCATTTCCATATAGTCGCTTACACCAATTTGATAGCTAGCCAATTGTTCATTTTCGTTGGCGCTATGGGTGAGTAAGATAATAGGAATGTGCTTGGTTCGGGAGTCGGATTTGATTTTTTTACAAAGCCCAAACCCATCAATGTTATCGGCTTGTAACTCGCATATTACCACTGATGGGTGCAGCTGAATAATTTTGCGCCAGCCATCCCTATCCGATTGAGCAAACAGTACTTTGAATTTGTTGGATAAATCGTTGAACAACAAATTGGATAAGGAATGTAGGTCGGCCACAACAACCACGGTATCTCTATCGGCTATTGCGCCACTGCTTTTGGCAAGGGTTGCCTCTCCATCAAAAGCGGTAGCTTGTGTAGGCAAGCTGTTAGCTACTTCAAACATTTTGTAGGTATCGTCCTGAGCCAACCATAAATCGGCTAATATATTAATGGCCACATGTAACGATTCCTCAGTGGTTTCCAAACTTAATTGGCCATGATTGGTAGCCAAAAAATGAGAAAAGTTGTTTGCCATCAAATCGTTGCCCTCAAAAAGCACTTGCAACAGTGCTGCTTGCTGACCGCTTTGCCATGCGGATTGCATTTTCAGCAAAACCGGGTTGGGTAAGCCATGTAAGCGTATACAAATTGATTTTACAGAAGCATCGTGTGCCGCCGACTGCGTACCGATACTTATTTGCAGCTGCCCAAAACTGGTATGCTGGCGCATAAGGGCTGATAAGAAACTAAAAAGAGTACTTTCCATTTCCTAACTAGCGCTTTGGTTGAATAAAATAATAGGAAGCCATTTACGGCCGAAACTGGGGCAATAATCCATGATAGCAAGTATTACACAAGTAATGCTGCTAAGTTATTGATCATCAATAGGTGTAAAGGGATGGATTGTATCGATTTAGGTTGCCAAATGTTAATAGACCACTTTTTCGACGCTTTCTATTAACATTTGGTATCCCTAACAAACCGTATTAATGCACCAAACAAGTGTTAAAGTTCGTCGGATGCATCTGTTGCGGCTTGTTCATTTTTGATGTTGGCAACATACGCAGATGGTAATACACCATAAGCGGCTTTAAAATACTTGGCAAAATACTTAGGATTGTTAAAACCAACCTCGTATGCTACTTCGGCAACGGTAAGTTTGCTTTTTTGGAGTAACTGAGCAGCTCTTTCAATACGCACAGCCCTAATTAGTTCTATGGGCGTTTTTCCTGTTAAGGCAAATACTTTTTTGTACAAGCCCACACGACTCATAAATACATCTCCGCTCAATTCTTCTACCGAAAAATCGGGGTTGTCGATATTTTTTTCAATGATTTTCAGGATTTGTTGCATCAATTTTTCATCTTGCGACTCAATTTTGATTTCCTGCGTGCTCACCCCTACTTGCTTTTGAAACTGCTTGCGCAGATTTTCGTTGGTAACAACCAAATTATGTATTCGTGCTTGTAACAACTCAAAGTTGAATGGTTTGGTTATATAATCGTTTGCACCTATGCCATAGCCTTCAATTAAATGTTCTTCTGCAGAACGTGCCGTTAACAAAATAACGGGTATATGAGCTGTACGGGGATCGGCTTTAATTTTCTTACACAAGTCTATCCCGTTCATTTCCGGCATATTGATATCACTGACGATCAAATGAGGGTGCTGTTGGAGGGCTTTTTGCCAGCCTTCCTTACCATTACCGGCCTCTAAAACCACATAAAATTCTTTTAAATTGTCTTTTAGGTAAAAACGAAAATCTTCATTGTCTTCAATGAGCAATAAAACCGGCTTTTGACGTCCTTTCTTTTGTATTAATTCCTTCGATTTATCCAATTCTACTGCATTTACCTCTGCATAGTTATCAAATGGTTCTGTTGCAGTTGTCTGTTCCGGTACATCCACTGCTTGCCCGTCTATAACCATCGCTACCACTTCGGTGGGTGGTATTGCGGTAGCGGCTTGATCCAATAGTGCAAAAGGTAAGTTTACAACAAAAGTGCTGCCTTGATTTACTTCGCTTTCAACGTAAATATTGCCATTGTGCAGTTTCACAAATTCTTTGGTAATAGATAAACCAATGCCACTGCCTTGGTTCACAATGGAACCCGGCATTTCGGTTTGAAAAAATCGTTCAAAAATTTTCTCTTGCTTTTCTTTTGGAATACCTATACCCGAATCTTTGACTTTTATTTGCAATAAATGGGTATGGTGTGGCGCTAGTTGGTGATTGGAAATACCAATGGTTACTTCAATTTTCCCAAATGCGGGCGTAAACTTGAATGCATTTGACAATAAATTAAACAGTATGCGCTCAATTTTATCATTATCGAACTGGGTAAAAAAAGATGGTAATTCAGATTTAAAGGTGAAGCTTATTTCTTTTTTTTCGGCCATATCGGTAAACGAAAAACACACTTCTTTACAAAACTCAATAAAGTCGCCTTTGGTAAGCATTAATTTTAATTCGTGCGTTTCCAATTTCCTAAAATCGAGCAACTGATTTACCAAATTCAATAACCTACGGGCATTGCGGTGCACCATTTGTAATTGCCCTTTTTGACTAGGATCGGCCGTATTGTCTACTATTTTATCTAGTGGTGTAATAATGAGCGATAAAGGCGTCCTAAACTCGTGACTTACATTGGTGAAAAATTTTATTTTCATCAAATCCATTTCGTGCATGTGCTGCGCTACTTGCCTTTCTTGTGCAATTGCAAAACGTTCATTGGCCCTATCGAGCAGAAATTTGCGCGAAAAATAAAGTACGGCTAACACCAACAACACATAAAAAAAATAAGCAAAGCCCGTTTTCCAAAATGGGGGACTTATATACACCACTAATTGCACATCTTCTTTGCTCCAAACGCCCTCATCATCGGCTGTTTTTACCCTAAATGTATATTTACCCGGATCCAAATTGGTGTACGTTGCCCTACGCAGTTTGCCATCGGTAACTAACCAATCTTTGTTGAACCCTTCTAGTCGATAAGCGTACTTCTTTTTTTCGGGATTATCGTAGGTTAAGGCAGCAAACTCTATGGAAAAAATGTTTTGATTGTATTTTAAAACAAGTTCTTTGGTTTCATTAATGGCTTGATTTAAAATAACACGGCTATTGATGGCTTCGCCGATGGCAATGCTTTTGTTGAATAGCTGAAAATCGGTTAATACCACGGGTGGTACATCTTTGATGGACATGATGTTTTGTGGATTGAACATATTGAAACCATTCGCACCGCCAAAAACAAGGGTTCCGTTGCGGGTTTTGTAGGCCGCATTTTGGTTGAATGCCCGCGATTGTAGTCCGTCGGCTTCGTCGTAATTTTTAAATTGTACCACTACCTCTTGATTGCGTACGGCTCCATTAACAACAATATTGGAAATGCCGTTGGGAGTGCTTACCCACAAATGGTGCAAATTGTCTTCCAAAACCCTTAAAGCATTGTTGTCGGCCAAACCATCTTCGGCTCTAAAAACGCGAAACGATTTAGACCGTTTATCAAAGAGATTCAATCCGTCGTAGGTACAAATCCAAATTCGGCCTTTGCTATCTTCCAAAATATCCAACACATTATCGTTGCTCAAACTGCTATTGACTTTGGGATTGTGCTCGTAATGAATAAATTGCTTGGCATTTTTTTCCAACACATTTATGCCTTTGGTGGTACCTATCCAAATATCTCCGTTGCGGGTTTCAGTAATTGCAAACACATTATCGGACCTAATGGAACTTTGGTTATTGGACTTAAAGTGCTTGAATGTACTTTTTTCCATATCCAAAACATCCAATCCGCCCAAAGTACCAATCCAAAGCTGCTTATTGGCATCTTCGTGCAATGCCCAAACATTGTTGTTTACCAAACTGTTATCGTTTTGTGGATTGTTTTTATAATGTGTAAAGGTTTTGCCGTCAAAGCAGTCAAGTCCCCCATTATACGTACCTATCCATAAGCGTTGTTTATGATCTACACACAAACTCACAATTACATCGTTACTCAAGCTATTACTATTGCTTTCGCTGTGGAGGTATTGGGCAAATTTGCCGGTGGTTTTATTAAAATAAATGAGTCCGCCGCCATTGGTACCAATCCACAAATTGCCGCTTGCATCTTCTACAAATCGGTTTACATCATCGTATTGCAAGCTGCCGGGTTGTGAAACCAAATGTTTGTATAATGGAAATTTCAAAACATTTTCGTGGAAATAATTGATGCCTTTTTTGTAGGTGCCAATCCACATAATGCCCGTATTGTCTTTAAACATGGAAATGATCACATTTTGACTCAAACTTTTGGCATCCTCATCGTTGGTTAAAACATAACGAATGTTTTTTTTCTTTTTGTCAATCACATTAATACCACCATGATCGGTACCTAACCAAATACGTTCTTTGTTG
>JAIXOS010000340.1 GCA_027486695.1 Chitinophagaceae bacterium
ATTCTAGAGCATGCACCTGAGGATACTTGGAAGAATATAAATCATATGCATTTGGCAGGTGAGTGGCGAGGCGAGTTTGATGACATAAATTATAATGCACTTATTCCAAAAGAATGGTTTTTATAAAATGATTTTTTCTTTTACACCCTAAATGTTAATTTCTAGTCCCACAAAAAAAGCCGCCCCAAAATCATTTGAGACGGCTTCCTTCTTCAATCACCTTTCAACTACTACGGTAAAGTCGCTTTGTGGACTTCGATGACTGCAATAAAGTTACCGGTTGCTTCAATGTCTTTTTCCAATCTTGTTAAATCCAATTCTTTAGCCAATAAGGCCACCACGCCATAGTCGTGCTGCTTATCGGTTAGTAAAAATTGTTTTAACTCTGCTTTCTTCTTTTTCTTAATCTGCTCGGTTTTCAATTCACCATCGGGTAGCCCTGCAATAATGGTGTCGTAAGCTGCTAGCTCGCCATTTACTTGGGTTAGTTCGGCTTCTAGTTCTACCGAGTTTTCGGTGTAACTGGTTTGCTGCCTTTGCAGGGCGAGCTTACGAAATTCTAAATCGTTTTTTTCTTTTTTTGCGTCGTTAATCAACACGTCGCAATCTGCTTTTTTTGTGATTGCTGCTACAGAGTAAGCCATTGTTTTTAAATTTAAAAATGAAATAATGACTTAAAAATATTGCAGGTTTGTATGTAGTAAACAATGGTTTAAAGGCTTTAACTAATATTTAAATAAAAACACCTATTTTGGTTAAATTAATTTTAATTAACTATTGTTTAAGCTTTTCTAATTCGGCAACATAGTATTGCAAATTATGTATCTGTGCTTGCAGTAGCAATTGTTTGCTAGTAGTGTTTTGTTGTAGCGTAGCATTCGCTTCGGCTGCAAGTGCCGCTAGCCACAGTTGTTCTTTTTGGGCAGCATTACCACTTGGCGGCTGTGCTGTTAAGGCTTGTACCACTTGCAATTGTGTGGTAGCTTGCCGGTAAAGCTTGGTCATCTGCGTTAGCTTTTTTTGGGCAGTATGTAGTTGCAGCTTTAGTGTGTTGATTTGTTCGTTTAGTGCGGTATTGGTTTCGGTAATATTGGGTGCTGTGGTGGGCAAAACCGGTAATTGTTGCAGTGCTATTGCTAACCTTACTAATTGCAAATTGGCCTTGGTAGGCAAGCTGCGTTTGTTGCTTTGGCACATGGTGAGTAAGCTATAGCTAATGCCTAAATAATCGGCTAGTTGCTGGTTGGTGAGGCCTAAACGCGCACGTATATCGGTGAGGGTATTCATAATTGTGTCATTTTTATTTCAAAATTAAAAACTGACACATTTTTGTGTCAAAAAATTTGTGTTAAAAAAAATGACACAAAAAAACTGACACAATTTGTTAGCAACAAATTTCAGCGTAGTCATTGAGGACAAAAATCAAGATGGCACTAAATTGCTTGATAAGTACAGTAACAAAATTAGCAGGGATTGAATGGCTTACGCTATCTACTTATTAGCTGTTGTGGTGCATAAGCGTTTTTTTTAATTACCTCCTGTATAAACAGTATGCTCTGTTGGTTAAAAAAATCAGCCCTATCTATATTTACCACATGCCCACAATTGCTAGCAATCAACAAAGTACTGTTCATAGGATTTTGATGCACCAACTTTTGTATGGAGGGTAAAAACATGGCATCTTCATTACCCATTAAGTAGAGGCAGGGCATGGTGTTTTGGGCTGAACGCAACTTTTTGAGTAGTGGATTTACTTGCGCCGATAAGCTAAACCACCTAATGAATTCTTGTTGGGTTAGTTTTTTGGCTTCTTGTATGAATAATTGCCTTGACTTTTGATGATTTTTTTTGGGCATAATGATGTAGGCAAAAAAGCGGTAGAGCCACATGTAGGGAATGAACGATTTGGAAAGCATACCAAAACGCATCAATATTTGTGAGCGCACATTCAACCGCATAATGGCACCTGCCATGGTTAAACTATTAACACGATGTGGATGTGTATCGGCCAATTGTCTGATGATGATGGTGCCTAAAGAAATACCTACAAAATGTGCCGTTGCAATACCTAAATGATTGATAACATCAATAATGTCTTCCACCACTTCATTAAATGACAGTGCATTGGTGGTGGGTGGTTGTTTAGAATTGCCATGCCCTCTGAGGTCAATCAGCAATACATTGTAGTGCTTATTGAAGGCCTTGATTTGTTTATACCAAATGATTGAACTGCCACCGGCGCCATGGATAAACGTTACCCATTGCGTGCTTGTTGGTTGTAGGTAGATGGTATAGTTAAGTAAGTTGGGGTTAGAATTTTGCTGCATAGTGGTGTGTGTGATGTTAAACTAACTTATGCAACTATTGTTTAGCTTGCTCGTATAAATTTCAAATAGAGTGCTCCATCCAACTTTTTCCCCACTCACCTTAGATGATAATCGAAGCTAGTAGCGTATGGCGGAGCCTATGCCCTCGCTTTTAAGTAGCATTTGCTACCACCATTCAAGATGGTTACAAAAAACCAATTTTGAGGTATATACAACTATTTATCTTGCCCAAGAAGTATTGCAAGCAATAGCAACTGCTACATGGAAAGGAACAACGTAGGCTAAGGGTACAAACTATGCTGAGCGAGGTTACAAATCGCTTAGATAACATTTGAAATTGAACTTGACA
>JAIXOS010000198.1 GCA_027486695.1 Chitinophagaceae bacterium
AGTTGAAAAGCGAAGCAAATACCACCAAAAAAGCAACCGCGTAGGCAAAGCCGTACGCTGAGTGTGAAAATTATGAACTATGCTAAGTTGGGTACACATTTACAAGAGATCCCGACTAAATTGGGCTTTCCGCAATTAATTTTAAAGCTGCTTGACTATGTGAATCTAAAAACATAATCACTTTTTCAAGTTCTTGCTTATCCCAATCGGGCCATTCTTTTAGTATTTCTCGATACCTGTTTTTTAAAGTTTCATATTTTGGGTTATTAACCAATTTTGCAAGAATTAAACCGTACTTTAATTTAGTTGCTAAAAAGCGGTCGTTTGTAAATTGTTGTTTTGCATTAATTTGCTCTTCTAATTTTAGAATATTTGCAAATTCATTCATGTTTGGCATTAGTTCGGTTAGAAAATAGTCCAACATTTGGTTAATAGCATCATAGGCTTGTTCAAAAGTATAAATGTCATAGTCTTTACACGGATATTTATTATTTTCGAATAATTCTGCTTGTGTTATAAATAATTGTCCTCCTATTTTACAATTTGTAAATTCCTTTTCCCTGCCTGTAGATTTGTACAAGATTTTATCTATGCTCACAAATCCGAAGGTCGCTGCAAAACTAGTTGGAAAAGAATTATCATAATTCAAACTTGAAATAATTATCGCGTACGTATAATTGTTTATATTTTTATAATACCAACTATCATGCTTCTTAAATCCTAATAGATTCAGTTTTGCTTTGACTGCTTCGTGTAAATATTTTTTTAATTCTGCTGCTTTCATTTATTGAATTAGTGTTTTTTAAAAAATACACATCTTCGTTATAATTACCTGCGCCATCTCGAAGTAAAGATAAAGCTGCTATTTACACTATAACAAATCACTTAATACCACCCCTATCAAAAAAACATCCCGAAAGTTAAAAACTTTCGGGATGTTGACTATATACCTGCTGTGTGTAAAATACTTTGGAGTAAGTTACTATTGTGGTATAGACGCGGGTACTTATTCACCAATTATTGGGGATAGCTACACGCATTATTCAACTTATCTCCATCCATCACCATCAAGCAAATTGCCCAATCCTCCTAATACACTTCCTTCTTCTTTACGCGTGGTGGTGCCATATTGCAATATCCGGCCTGCCAAACGGCTAATAGGCAATGTTTGAATCCAAACGGTTCCGGGACCTTGCAACGTGGCAAAAAACAAGCCTTCACCACCAAAAATGGTGTTTTTAATCCCTCCCACAAATTGGATGTCGTAATGCACACTTGCTGTAAAACCAACAATACAACCTGTATCAATTTTCAGCAATTCACCGGCTTGCAAATGTCGCTCCAATACATAGCCTCCCGCATGTAAAAAAGCCATGCCATCGCCTTCTAATTTTTCCATAATAAAACCCTCGCCACCAAACAAGCCGGTGCCAAGCTTTCTTTGAAATTCAATACCAATACTCACACCTTTGGCTGCGCACAAGAATGCATCTTTTTGACAAATAACCCGATTGCCCAATCGGCTCAAATCGAGTGGAATAATTTTGCCGGGATAGGGCGATGCAAAACTAACATGCTTTTTTCCGTAGGCTACATTGGTAAAGGCCGTCATAAACAAATTTTCGCCTACCAACAATCGTTTTCCGGCAGTGAACAATTTGCCCAATAATCCTCCTTGTTGTTGGCTGCTGCCATCACCAAACAAGGTTTGCATTTGTATGCCATCATCCATCATCATAAAGGCACCGGGCTCGGCAATTGCCGTTTCGTTAGGGTCTAGTTCTACCTCTACATACTGCATTTCTTCACCAAAAATGCGATAATCGATTTCATGATTTTGTATCATCTTGTTTTGTTTTTTAAAAGCTAATTTAAATAAGAATAAGGCAGCTAAATGCACAAATGGGATAATTGGTATCATCTATGCGTTGTTGATACCGGCTTATACGCCAAAAACCGCTCCCCCAATGCCACCATATTTGCCATTTATCAAGTAAAAATACATACTTGGGCATTATTTTGTTATATTCATAACTTCCTAATTTTTTACCGGTACCGTCTTCTAAACTAATTTAAACCAACACTACTTTTATGAAGCAATTATGGATGCCCGTTTTGGCAAGTATTAGTATTATTGCCTGCAACACCAACACTATGACAAAAACGCCTTTGCAATGGCCGAATGCCTCCGCGCCTATAGCCGACAAAAAACCTCACTTGCGCACCATTCACAACGACACGGTTAACGATCCCTATTATTGGATGTACGACTATTTTGGCAAAGGTCCCGATAGTACAAAAGTGGTCAATTATTTAAAAGCCGAAAACAGCTATCTAGATACCATGATGATGGCCACCAAACCATTTCAGGAAAAATTATTTACCGAAATGAAAGGCCGAATAAAAGAAAAAGATGAAAGTGTGCCGGTTTTTAAAAATGGATACTTTTATTATACCCGTACCGAGGATGGCAAACAATATTACAAATATTGCAGAAAAAAAGAAAGCCTAACGGCTAAGGAAGAGGTACTGCTTGATGTAGACGAAATGGCTAAAGGAAAAGCCTATTTTGCCGTAAGCGGGTACGAGGTAAGCGAAAACAATCAATTGCTTGCATACGGGGTAGATGAAGTATCGCGACGCCAATATACCATCTACATTAAAAACTTAGCTACCGGCGAAACCTACAAAGATGCTATTGCCAATACCGAAGGCGATCCTTGTTGGGCAGCCGATAACAAAACCTTGTTTTATACATCTAAGCATCCGGTTACACTATTGAGCGAAAAAATTAAGCGACATACCTTGGGCACCGCTGCTAGTACCGATGCAACCGTGTATACCGAAACCGATAAAAGCAATTACATAGGTGTAGGAAAATCCAAAAACAACCAATACATTTTCATTTATTCGCAAGCTACATTATCGTCCGAAGTGCGCTTTTTGGAAGCATCAAAGCCGAATGATGCATTTAAAATATTTGCCACACGCCGACAAAATATTATTTATGATGTGATTCCATTAGCCGATAAATTTTTGGTTCGTACCAATTGGCAAGCCAAAAACTTTAGGTTGATGGAGTGTCCACTCAATGCTACCGATAGTACCGCTTGGAAAGAAGTGGTGCCGCACAGAGCAGATGTACTGTTACAAGGTGTTGAAGAATTTAAAGATTTTTTGGTGTTTAGCGAAAGAAAAGGTGGGCTTGTGCAATTAAAAATAAAGCCAATTACCGGAGGGGCAGAAC
>JAIXOS010000402.1 GCA_027486695.1 Chitinophagaceae bacterium
ACGAAATTTACTACACGTCTATTTTGCAAAAAAACTCAATCCTTGATTCGCATAATTTGTTTATCGGCTTTAGGTAACTGTTAAACATCAGGCACACACTATACAGCTACCCCAAAAAAAGCCCCAAGCACTTATTACTGCGCTTGGGGCTCTGTAGTTCATTCTGTATAGTTATAAAGGTTCTAAATCCTTTCTGTTATCTATCCGATACGTGTTTATAAATGACTGAATACAAATCGTTCATATTAAAAGGCTTTGATACAAAACCATTCATACCAACAATATTGGCTTGGTCGTGTATAGAACTTGAAGCAGTAAGCGCAACAATTGGGGTAGTAGTATTAAACTTACGAATTTCGGCAGTGGCAGTGTAGCCATCCATCACCGGCATGTGTATATCCATTAATATAACATCGTAGTTGCCTTCTCTTGCTTTTTCAACAGCTATTTGTCCGTTGTTAGCTACATCTACTTCGGCATTCCATTTTTTAAGCAACCGCTCGGCTACCATTACATTAAAAACAACATCTTCTACCAACAATACTTTTACGCCTTGTAGGTTTTTTTCGTCGATGTTTTGAATGGCTTCCTCCTTTTTAAGACCGCTTGCCGAACTGCGTTTAAAGGTAAGGTCAAAGAAAAAGCGCGCACCTTTACCGGGCGTACTTTCTACGTGTATACCGCTTCCTTGCAGCTCCAACAATTTCTTAATAATCGTTAGGCCTAAACCAGAGCCTCCGTATTCACGCGTAATATTGGCGTTTGCTTGTGTAAAGCTTTCAAAAATAGCTTGTTGTTTTTCGAAAGGAATACCAATACCGGTATCTTTTACAGCAAACTCTAGCGTTACCCAATCTTTGTTTTGGCTTTTGAGCGATACCTGAATACTAATTGTGCCTTCTTTGGTAAACTTAATGGCATTGGAAATAAGGTTATTGAGTATTTGCCCTAACCGTACTTCATCGCCAACAATGTAATCGGGAATATCATCATCAAACATGATTTTGATAATATTCTGTTTTTCTTCGGCCCTAATACGGTGTGCCATTTTGATATTTTTCAAGAAATGAAAAATATCAATGTCGTGTTCGGCAAATACTATTTTCCCTTCTTCTAACTTATTAAAGTCTAATACATCGTTGATTAAACTAAGTAAATTTTCGGAAGATATTTCCATTACCCGAACCAATTCTTCTTGATCGGGAGTTAGCTCCTTGTATTTCAACAATAAAATCGTCCCAATAATGGCATTGAGGGGTGTACGAATTTCGTGGCTCATTACCGACAAAAATTCGCTCTTGGCCTTGAGTGCTTTTTCGGCAAATTCAATTGCTTTTAACAACTCTGCCTCTAGAACTTTGGTTTTAACAATTTGCTCTTCTAAATACGCAATTGTACTCATCAAATCGTTATCATCGCTCTCGGTTACAAAGAAAGTAGCGTTGGTATCTAACGATTTAATGGCTTGTTTTAACTTTTGAATAGAGGCACGCTTCAGCTCAATTTGGTATTGCAAATCTTGATTGGCTTGTTGGTATTCGCGCTCGCTTATTTCAAAAGCATGTTCTGTTATTCTTTTATCTTTTTCGTAAGTGGCATAGGTTTTTTCGATAACCTCTAAAAAATTTTTGAGTATCGGGTCTTCCAAATAGTTTACGGGAAGATTTTTTTGCGCCTGACTCAGCAAAGTTTTGTTATACGACATAGAATAGGTTGATACTTAATTAACCAT
The DNA here is from genome assembly GCA_027486695.1 of Chitinophagaceae bacterium. Classification (GTDB taxonomy): domain Bacteria; phylum Bacteroidota; class Bacteroidia; order Chitinophagales; family Chitinophagaceae; genus Parasediminibacterium. The sequence continues at coordinate 1,733 of JAIXOS010000402.1, forward strand.
TATTACTCGCTAAAAGTAGTGATAGTCATAGTTTGGTTGTGCAATTCGCAATTGATTCCGGGATTAAACGGCGAAATTTCTCCGTACGAATAAAAACCGGTGATGCACGATTGTGTTCCAATAACATTTTCGGCCGCTGCCACCTCTTCAAAAGTTCTTTCCTGCAATATTAACTTTCTTCCTACGCAGCTAACCAATATGGCCAATTGGGTTTTATTGTCGTTTCCTTGCGCTAAGGTATATGCTGCCGCAACAGATGAAGCTTCAATCAATTTCTCAAAATTGGCTTTCATTAAGCGCACCTTACTGCCTACCGGCAAATTACCGGCGAAGGTCATGGATTTATTGCTTTCATCTAACGACAAAATGGTACGCACCAGATTTTTTTCTACTCCCTCAATTTTGAGGGATAAAGGAAACAATAAAGCTGAACCGGGCAATTCATCGGCATAAGGACCCAAATACTCCTTGTACAAATCTAGTGCATTTTTGCCGTCTATTTCATATAATACATTTTTATCCGACTTAGTAATCGTTCTTTCTTTTCCAAATTCGTCCCATCCACCAAACGATCCGTGCCCCGATTGTATGTCGTTGCCATAAAAACCAATTGCAATTACATTGCCTTGTCCGGCTATTTGGTTTAATCCGGTGGCCGTTTGGGCAAAATTGGCACCGTCGCCGGCAAGTCCGCCATTAATAGGCACTTCGTTGGGGTTGTTTTTATTGAACCCACTTACCAATTCGCTTCCATTGATTAAAGTGCCATCGGATAGTACAAATACGGTAGCTAATTTTTCGGGAAAAGCATTCAACTCCTGCATCAATATTTCACCCACACTAAAACTGTCTGTAAAGTCGGTAATATTTTTCTGAAAACTCCTAACGATGGTTTTCTCGAAATACACACCTGTTACCACAACCGTATCATCGTATACTTCCGTACCAATTATTTCGCCCGAAGTGGATGCCAAAACAACATTTGCTTGCGGAAATTGCTGCTGTATGTGTTGGTAAATATCGGCACGCTGCACCAATTCCCTTGAACCAAAAGCAAGTGCCAATTGGGCTTGTTCGAAATTAAAATCGGCGCTTGAAGCAGCTATCCATTGTTGGTTGACATAGTGCAGTTGTGTTGTTTTCATTGAAATGGCATTTTATGTAACAAGAATAGTTAAAATAGTTGTAATTACCATATTTAAATACAAGATTTTAAGCCCATACTTATCCAAATTCCGCACTTTTGAGCACTCGTAAGGTATTTTGTATTTTTCTTTTACCTTTTTTCAGGTATTTGACTCAATTTCGTGCCATAAAAAAGATGCCTTATGCAGTTTCGCAATCTCAAATTAGTTAGCAATGTGGTGTTTGGACGTGGAAGTTTTCAACAATTAGACGAAATTTTAGCCCCAAAACGAAAGGGTGATGCGCCAATGGTTTTTTTGGTAGACCATTTTTTTGAAGGCAAAGCACTGCCCAATAGTATACCGCTGCGCGGAAAGGATGCCATTATTTTTGCCGATGTAACCTACGAACCCAAAACCAAACAAGTAGATGCACTTGCGGAAGAATTAAAAAACACCTACGGTACTGTTAGCGGTGTTATAGGTATAGGCGGCGGCAGTACGCTCGATTTGGCCAAAGCTGTAAGCCTAATGATGCGCAATCCGGGTAGCAGTGCCGATTATCAAGGATGGGATTTGGTAAAAGTACCGGGTGTTTATAAAGTAGGTATTCCCACATTAAGCGGAACCGGTGCCGAGGTTTCTAGAACAACTGTACTTACAGGCCCTACCCGTAAATTGGGTATGAATAGCGACTTTACACCTTTTGATCAAATAATTTTAGATCCCGAATTGATTAAAGACGCTCCTGCCAACCAACGTTTTTATACGGGCATGGATTGCTATATTCACTGTATTGAAAGCCTTGAAGGCACGTATATCAATGAATTTAGCAGGAGCTATGGCGAGAAAGCCTTACAGTTGTGCCAAGATGTTTTTTTAAACAACCCTACGTGGACAGATGCTTGCGACGATAAATTGATGATGGCATCGTATGCTGGTGGAATGAGTATTGCCTACAGCCAAGTGGGCGTAGCCCATGCTGTAAGCTACGGATTGAGCTTTTTACTAGGTACCAAACACGGCATTGGCAATTGTATTGTGATGAATCATTTGGAAGAATATTACCCCGCCGGAGTGCAAGAGTTTAAACAAATGGTGGCACAAAACAATATCCACATACCACAAGGTATTTGCAGCAACCTTTCCGACGAACAATTTGATGCTATGATTGCCGTAAGCTTAGGTATGAAACCCCTTTGGGAAAACGCGCTTGGCAAAAATTGGGAAAGCATTATGACAAAGGAAAAACTGCGTGCCTTGTACGAAAAACTATAATATGCGTGTGGCTATTATTTAGCTTGTCATTCACACAATTTTGATCAATGCCAATAGTTTAATAGCCGCACATTACCGTTTTTAATTACGTTTACCCAAAATATGCAGTAATGGTTTTAGTAACGGGCGCTTCGGGTCTTATTGGATCGCACTTAATACAAGCTTTGTTGCAGCAAGGGCAAGAAGTTACTGCTTTATATCGGAACACGATTCCCGTTTTGACAGATACCGATACGGGAATCCATTGGGTGCAAGGAGATATATTGGATGTAGTTTTTTTAGAAGAACTAATGCCGCAAATTACGCAGGTATACCATTGTGCAGCGGCAGTATCGTTCGAGGCTAAAGACAAACAAACCTTGTACCAAACCAATATAGAAGGTACTGCCAATGTGGTAAATGCCTGCCTTCAAGGAGGGGTACAAAAATTGGTATTTGTAAGTTCCGTGGCAGCACTTGGCCGTTCGGGCAAAGCAATCCCAATTACAGAACAGATGCATTGGGACGAAACGGCTGTCGGTAGCGAATATGGCCGTACCAAATATTTAGCCGAAATGGAAGTATGGCGCGCTATTGGTGAAGGCTTGAATGCCGTAATTGTAAATCCGGTGATTGTGTTGGGGAATGGCGATTGGAACAAAAGTTCTACTACCTTATTTAAAACGGCTTACCGAGAATTTGCTTGGTACACCAATGGCACCACCGGTTTTGTAGATGTGCTTGATGTAGTGAATGCCATGCTGCTGTTAATGAATAGCCACATTAGTGCAGAGCGCTTTATATTGTGTGGCAGTAATACAAGTTATAAAGCTTTCTTTTATTCGGTTGCAACCAATTTCAACAAAAGACCTCCACACAAATATGCGAGTCCGTTTTTGGCGCAATTAGTATGGCGACTGGCCGCTGTAGGTGCTTTTTTTACCGGTAAAAAACCTGTTTTAACTAGAGAAACAGCCCATACTGCCCAAGCCAAAATCAGCTACGATAACACCAAACTGCTCAATGCCCTACCCGAATTCAGCTACACCCCTTTGGAGACAACTATTCTGCGGGTTTGTAATGAATTGAAAAATCGTTACAACTTGTAATACAACAACGGCGCTAATTTATTGGTAGCATACTGTACCATTTCAGCACCTTAACAGCACTTAATGTATGAAGGAAAACATCAAAGCATCCATTTTGCTTGCTTAGTTACGGCCTATTGCTATTGGTTATCCGGCACAAAGGCACTACTAATTTTGCACCTTTCGTTGGCTACTAGCTGTACCGCTTCCTGCAAAGTAATGGAGGTTTTGATGTGTTTGGCCTCCTGCTGAACCCCCTGTTTTAAAGCTTTTCGTTTAATTGCTTCCATAAAGCGCCTAATTTCCTCTTCTGTTTCCAAAATTAGGCCGGGTACTTGTATAGGTTTGTCGTCATCGCCTTTGGCAACCATGGTAAAATAAGAAGTATTGGTGTGCTTGCAGGTTTTCTTTTTTAAGTTTTCCGACTCCACCCGAATGCCTACCACCATGGAGCTTCGGCCAACATAATTTACACTTGCTTTCAGCGATACTAAATCGCCCACTTCTACAGATTGTAAAAAATCCACCGCATCAATTGACGCCGTTACACAATAGGTTTCGGCATGTTTTGCGGCACATACATAGGCTACTTTATCCATGAGCGACAAAATGATGCCGCCATGTATTTTGCCTCCAAAATTGGCATATGCGGGTATCATTAACTCGGTTAAAATGGTGTGCGACAATGCCGCCGGTTTATATAAAAGTTGTTCCACGTTACAAATTTGTTTAGCTAAACCCGAAGTTTGGGTATTGATAAAAGTTTGTATTACCTACTTAATCCATTCACAAGGGTTTATTTGCGCCATTTAAAAGTATTAATTAGGTGTTGCATATCCTTAACCAAATAATCGTTCACAATACCTAAGGAGTCTTGATTGGGAGTGGCATCAAAATAAAGCGCTCCTCGCAAAAAATGTCGGCTACTATCGGTAACAAAAAACTGATTGGCAGTAGCCACATCGCCACCAACATTAAAAAAAACGCCATGTATATTATTGGGAGTGTTTATCAGCATTTCATCTATAGAAGATGCCTTTGTTGTATGCTTGTTGGTAAGTTTAAACGCATCGTTTACCAATTTGTCTAATTGATTTGCTCCAATAGCTTTGTAGCTGATGTAAATGCGCCCATTGAATTGAGGGAAGTCGATATTGATCCACCAAGGATTTTCGGCTTGTGTATTAAAAAAAGTGGAATCTTTCAATACCTGTGCATAAACCGGATACTCAAATGTATAGGGGTAGCCTGCTACATCGAATGTTTGATATTTTTTTTCGGGGAAATTGATTTTAAAATAACCTTTTGGCTTGGGCGTATACGGACTATTACACGCCGTAAAAAAGTAACTAACGATACCAATAAACAAAGCCCATTTAGTAGGACGCAATAGTTGTTTCATATAATTTATTCGGGCAAACTGTAACGGATGGTTACTTTAATTTTTTGTATCCTGTTTTTTTCCAATTCTAAAACGGTAAAATCGAAATCGCCTACACTAATCACTTGCGATACGGAGGGAATTTCACCGGCTATTTCTAGCACCAATCCGGCCAACGAATCACTTTCGCCCTTTACCTCATCAAATGTATCGGCATTTAATTCCATGGCTTTACACACATCATTAATCATGGTTTTGCCATCGAAAATGTAATTACAATCGTCTATTTTTTTAAATCCGTTTTCTTCATCATCAAATTCGTCCCTTATATCGCCAATGACTTCTTCTAATATATCTTCAAGGGTTACAATACCACTTGTACCACCAAACTCGTCTACTACTACCGCAAAATGAATCCTCTTCGCTTGAAATTCTTTCAGCAAATCCTCAATCAACTTTTGTTCATGAATAAAAAAAGGTGACCGCATTAATTGGTGCCAATCAAAACCGTCATTTTCTTCCAAAAAAGGAATGATGTCTTTGGTATGGATCATACCAACAACTTTATCCAAATCTTCTTCGTACACGGGCAACCGGCTGTAATGCAAATCGCCAACCTGCTGTTTTAATTCAGCAAAGCTGCAATCTTTATCTATACCCGAAACATCGAGTCGGCCTTTCATAATTTGCTTAACTGTAATGTTGCCAAATTTTATTATCCCTTTTAGCAACTTTTTTTCATTCTCTGCCGCTGCACTATCGGTAGTTAAATCAATTGCATGGTCCAATTCGGCAAGGCTGTACACGACACTGTTGCCTTTTTTGGCTAGTTTTTTTTCAATATAATCCGAGTAGCCCACCATCCACTTACTCATACCACTGCATATGTACGAGATAATTTCGACAATTGCGCCCACATCTTTGGCAAAGCGAATGTTGTTTTGGGTTGCCAATACTTTGGGCAATACTTCGCCAAAAAGTACCAACAATGAAGTAACTACCACTACTTTGATTAAAAATTCGGCCCACAGTGCATTGAATTGCTCAAACTGAAATACACTGTCAATTAAAATATTGGAAATAATAATGATAGAAATATTGATAAAGCTATTGGCAATTAAAAGTGAGGCCAATAAGGTTTTGGGTTGCTCTAACAAATCAATAATCCGCTTGTAATAACTTTCGCTTTTTGTTTTTAGGAAATTGATGTCCTTGTAAGTGAGCGAAAAAAAAGCAACCTCGCTACCACTGATGATAAAGGAAAAAAATAAAAGCACAAACAATACAATACAAAGTACCGTGATGCCTTGCGTATTAATAGCCGCAACGTATAAAAATTGAACGAATGCCGAGTGGTAATCCAAAATGTTGATTTTAAATGAAAAATAACACTTTTGCTTACTATTAGTAAAACAAAAGTGAATGAATACACCTATTTAAGTAAGTTAAAAGCTCAAATTATCGTCCGGAGACAATGGTAAATCGGGCGTTCCAAACGAATCTAAATCGGGAGCAATACTGTTGTCGCTACGTTTGTCGAGCATAATTAAATTATCGCCAACTACTTCAGTTGAAAATTTTTTATTTCCATCCTTGTCTTCCCAACTACGTGTTTTCAATCGCCCTTCAATATAAACAAGGCTGCCTTTGTGCAAGTATTTGTTGGCCAAATCGGCCAAGCCGCGCCACAAAACAACTGTATGCCATTCTGTTTGAGAATTTAGGCGTCCATTCTTATCTTTGAATGTTTCAGTTGTGGCCAACGGAAATTTGGCTACACCAATGTTACCTTCCAAATACTGTACATCAGGATCTTTACCCAAGTTACCAATTAACATTACCCGGTTTACGCCTCTCATATTTTCAGATTTAGATAGTTCTTCTAAAAAATTTATCCTAAAAATAACTTTTTTTGAATAACAAAATGTTTCTTCTAAAAAAATGTGGACTACAAGGCATTTTTTATACAAATAAAATATAATTGTATAGAAATTGACTACTTAAAACTTGGGGCAACGTACAGGCTTGTTGGTACTTGGGCGGAAGGCGTAAATGAGCGAGACTTCCATACCTCCTTGTCGTTGGCTAGCGGTTTTGAGTGCGGAGCTATTAACATCGTATGTAATACCTATTCTAAAATCGGTATACTCGAGCCCAATATAGGGAATAAACGCATCGTTGAAACGATACCATGTACCCAAATAAACACTTGTAGGTTTTGGATTGTCGGGCGTAGCAATTAATTGTACAGTGCCTCCCAAAACCGTTTCGGAAGCACCCGCTTGTGTGCTATACAAACCACTCACATGCAAGGTGGTGGTATTGTTAAAGTCGAAACTTCCACCTGCGTGCAAACTAGTACGCGTATTTAAAGCGTAACCGGTAGTACCTAAGCGGGGTTTATTAAGGTGATACAAACTTACGCCGGCATAAAAATTATTGTATTCATTGCTACTGCCAGAATACAACAAACCGGCACTTACATCCCAATATTTGGCCGATAGTGTGGTATTATCAAATCGTTCATTTGTATTGCCGGTAAAGCCGTTGGCAGTTAACTGATCTTCAAATTTCAATTCCGACGGATTGATGAGCATGCTTGCTTGCGTTAATTGAAAACCAACACCTAATTGATGGATGCCATCTTCATCGAGCCCTTTATGGTAGGCGGTAGAGAGTGTAGCATAATTGTAGTTAACAGCACCGGCAGCACTTTTATCGTTGAACAACATTAACCCCAATCCCCAAGTGTCGTTACTTGCTATTTTATTTTCATTAACGTGAAAATCTACCGAGGCGGTAGATGTAATAAAAGCATTATTGATAGTAGGCCATTGGTTTCTATAATTGCCAGCTATACGTACTTTGCCATCAAACTTACCCGTAAAAGCCGGATTTAAAGTAAGCGGAGATGCAAAAAATTGCGAAAAGTGAGGATCTTGTCCAAAAGCGACGTATTGCACCAAGAGCAAACAATATGCTAAAATTATTTTTTTCATTATATTCATGATACGTAAAGTAACAAAAATGCTGCAAAATCAATCACACGAACTGTATTTTAACAAACTACGTTACAAACAGTGTACTTATGCTTGCATTTTAGCTCCAAAACTCAAATCTCCAGCATCGCCTAATCCAGGAACAATGTATCCTTTTGCCGTTAATTCATCATCAATATCGCCACACCAAATTTTAATATCGGTACCACATTCTCTTTCTATTGCTTCCAAACCTATTGTGCTTGCAATTGCGCATACCAAATGAATATCGGCCGGTACGCCTTCTTTTTTAATGTATTGAATCGTTTTTACCAAAGAAGCACCAGTGGCCAACATAGGATCGCTAATAATTACCACACGACCGTCTAACGGTGGACAACTAAGGTACTCTAAGCTAATTTCAAAACTACCATCGCGGTGGTGTTTTCTATATGCTGAAATAAACGCATTGTCGGCCTTATCAAAATAATTGAGCATGCCGTTGTGCAAAGGCAATCCGGCGCGCAAAATGGTAGCTAAAACCGGCTGAACCGCTAACACTTTGCTATTGTGCAAGCCCAAGGGCGTTTGAATTTCGGTTTCCTCCCACGGTAACTGCTTGCTTATTTCGTAAGCTGCAATTTCGCCAATACGCTCAAGATTTCTACGAAACCGAAGTCTGTCCCCTTGTACAGACACACATCTTAATTCTGACACCCAATTACTTACAAGACTGTGCTGTTCGCTTAAATTTATAATCATACAAAATGGATATTAGTGTATTTATCAGTTGATGAAAGGTTTTTACATAACTTTAATATGCTTAATCGAATACTTACTATTCAGTTATCATACAAAGCGATTTTTCGAAAAAACATTGTGCAAATGTAAACATTTGAGCCGCATAAACTTGCATTAAATTGGCTTGTTTATGTAGCTAGGTTTTAGACTCCCTTTTTGCCCCACTCAATTAACAACTTTACCCAAAACAGCTATTGGAGGATTAATTGATAGCCGATAGCGAGAAAGAGCCAATTAAACGAACTATCAATTGACTGATGTTGGCGTTGGCACCGTTCAAATTCGATATTCCAATTCAACTATTTTATACATCAGTTACCCTCAAACAACTCCTTAAAAAACGTTCAATACAATAACCATAATTAAAGTATTGAACTACATCACCTTTCATGCTCATTTTTAACCAAGTAGCATTCCAAAAAAAGAGGAGCAATAGATAATTGCCCCTCTTTGATGTAAAATGATATGGAAGAATTCATTATTTTTTGTCGATAAACAACAACTTTGGTTGGTAACGAATGCCATTACCTTCAATAGAAATAGCATAGTTAGATTTACCATTCACTAGTTTGGTCATGTTTACAGGCACGGCATTGTTTCCCACAGAAGCCATTACTTTTTGAGCCAATACCAATCTACCAGTGTGTAAATCTGTTATCCTAAGTGTTAACTCTGCATTTGCATTGCTTTTGAACGAGCAAGTGAATGCGGTAGTGGCCGGATTTGGATATACCGAAATTTCTTTGGTATTCAAACTACTTAAATAAGCTATATCAGTTTTAGAAAAACGAATATTGGCAATATTACCCGTAAAGCTACCATTGCTTGTGTTTTCGAAACTCATAATAATAGTGGTAACATCGTTTGCTTCTATTGCTGTACCTAAGCTAGATTTAAACTCGGACAAAGCAATAGCGTATTCTTTTTGATCGCCCGATAGTGGCACCAATACGCTATACTGTTGTTTCCAATCGGTAATACTGTTTTTCACCAATGTAATTCTCAAGTTGGTTCCCGCACCACTTGCTTGAAAATACAATGATTTGTACGCTGATAAGTCTGTAGCAATACCACCACCTTTCAAAATTTTATAGGTAGTTACATAGCCGGCAGTAGTAGCTTGTACACGTACGTTACGCATTACGGCAAACTCATCTGCATCAAAAAAACGATTATAACTGTTGGTTACCGTGAAGCTGTGTAATTGTGTAGTAGCTTTGTCGTAATCTACAGCCCAAGCACCATCGCTCATATACACATAATCTTTTAATTGATTATTGATATACAAACCTATTTCACCTTCGTATTGGTCGTTCATTTGAATGTTAACGGTAGCTGTTCCATTGGCATGCAATACAACAGGTATTGTTTTCTCGGTGTAAACAGATTGCTCATTGGCTTTCACTTTCATCGTTACATAACCACTAGTTGCACTCGTATTGTTTATCACTTTCAATTGCAATACATTTTGCTCTCTTTTTCCACTTTGTACATATACATTGGGTAGTTCAACTGTGTTTGCTGTGGCAATAGGAGAAAGATTGGCTACTTTGCTCAAAACCTGGGCAGCCATTTCGCTCAATAAGTCAGCGTTTGCAGCCCACAATTGTACATTGTACATTTCATCGCTACTTACATAATCCGTAGCTAACCATTTACTTTGAAGTGTACTGAAGGATTGTGCTATATTTTTTCCAATAGAAAACGCGGTAGCATATTCTATTTGTCCTTGTGCATTTTTCAATTTGAAGCGCAACAAACCAAATCCATTTGCTTGCATTTGATCTAATGCCAATAACTGAGCACCTTTCAAGCGGTCGCAAACGGTTTTGCTGTGGTTATACACTTCGCCATAAGTTTTGGTGGCAAAAGCAACGGCTTTGGTATTGTTGTTTTTGGCAAAATCAACAGCGGCTACTTCCACGGCATTGGTAAAGCTAGTTAAGTCGGTTGGGGTAGTTTCGTAAGCGGTTAAATTGCTAATAGCGCTTGGTAGAATATTAATTAAACGTACGTTACTGATACCTAAATCAACTTTTTGGTTTCCGAATACAGAAGCTTTGCTTATTGTAGGTTGAATAGCAGGTAGAATGGCATAATCAACTGGTCCATTTTTACCATTTTTTGCTTGTGTAAGTGTTCTTACTGTAATTATATCTCCCAAGCTTTTGCTTTCAACACCACCACTTCCGCCGGGGCTTACATTACAATCGGTAATTTTTACCAAAATGGTGGCTTGAGCGCTTTCGCAACCATTTATGGTTTGCGTTACATAGTAGCTAGTTTCGCCAACACTTCCCGCACTTGGTGTAGGTGCTGTTGATGTACCACTATGTGGAGAATTTAAGTACCAAGTTAAATTGCTACCTGTTGCTGTTAATGCCGGAGGCACATCGCCAAGACAGTATGTTAACGGACTGTTTACGGTTGGAGGAACAACAGAAGCACTAGCTTGGCTTCCGCATGAAAAATCGCCTTGATCTACAGTACCATTATCATAATTTTCATTGAATGAAGTCAGTACTTCATTCAATTCACTTGCTGAATACGAACCACTTGTTGCACAGCCTCCCATAAATTTATTTGCCTCAGCTAGTATAGCCGAAACAGTCATACCGTTGAAAAAGCCTGAACCTTTGTATACCAAATCTTTCGTTTCTTTTGAATTATTGGTGCTAAAACTTGCATCTGCATCATCAAATCCTGCATTCAATGTTGCAGCTAGCAATTGGCCAGCCAAAACTGTAATATTTACACTACCTGGGTTAGTGATGTTGCCACCCGTGAGTTTTGCAGGAGTGCCGCCTTGAGGTAAAAAATCGATTATTGCTTGTGCAGTGGTAAACTTTATCGTATTGCTGCCACAACCAATTGTAATGCCCGTTGGAAAATAGCCGGCAAAATTACTTTCTAGATATTTTGCAGGGGCTCCTTTACCTCCCCAACCTCCTTGGGTATATGTAGTAAATCCATTACAAGAAGAGGGGGATACAACAGCACAAGTAACTGTTACATTCACCGTTTTGGTAGTAGTACCACAACTATTGGTA
>JAIXOS010000025.1 GCA_027486695.1 Chitinophagaceae bacterium
ACCCATTCAAGAACCCAAAAAAGAATTTTTTGAATTAGCGGGTAACTTCGATAACGAGCCTAGTATTAATGATAGTTTAAAACAACACCATCAACAGCAAGAAGTAGGAAGCACCTTACAAGAAACACCCATAAAAGACTTGCGCAAGGGCATTGGCATCAACGACCGTTTTATCTTTATCAACGAATTGTTTCGTGGCGACGAAGCAATGTATGAACGAAGCTTGAAAACCATCAATAATTTCAGCATTTTTCCCGAAGCTGAATTTTGGATCAAACGTGAATTAAAAGTAAAATTAGGTTGGGATAATGCCGCCGATTCAGTAAAGTTGTTTGATCAGTTGGTAAGAAGGCGTTTTTCATAAATATATTTCATAATGCGATCTGTAGCACCCGCTTGTTTAACGACAAAATCAGCGGCACGCTCGCCCATTTGTGTACAGTAAACCTCGTCTTGCAAAAGCGTGGTTAATATGACTTGTAAGTCGGCCGAATCGGTAACACTACGGGCGCCTTCACAGGCTACCAAACCGATTGCTTCAATATATTTGTTGTAAACGGGTCCAAAGCATACCGGCTTGGTGTATACAGCTGCCTCTAGCACGTTGTGTACACCATCCTTGCCAAATCCGCCTCCAACATAACAGACAGTACCATAACGATAGAGCCGACTAAGCATTCCAACATTGTCAATAATCAATACATTTGAAGCAGGCATTCTCTGACGCCATTCCGAAAACAATTGCGCATTGGGATAGCGTTTCTTGCATGCATCAATTGCCGATTGGTGTACGTTGTGCGGTGCAATAATAAAAGCAGTTTGTTGAAAAACACTAGTCATTGGAGCCAGCACCTCATCATCTTGTGGCCATGTACTACCTGCCACTACCGCTTTACGCTTACCTAACCAACTATCAATTAGGTCAATCGGTTGCCAAAGTTGCTTGATGGTCTGCACCCGATCGTACCGAGTATCGCCTGCCACTTGTACTTGTTTGATACCAATTTGTTGCAGGAGCGACTCCGACACGGCATCTTGCACAAATAAATATCGAAATTGCTTTAATATCGTTCTATAAAATGCGCCATACCACTTGAAAAACAATTGATTGCTTCTGAAAATCCCGGACACCAACAACAAAGGAATGCCAAGGCGATTGGTTTCGGAAAGATAGTAATACCAAAAATCATACTTAATAAAAATCACTAACTCGGGATGTATTTTTTTCAAAAACCATTGTGCATTTCGGGGGCTATCCATTGGCAAATACAGCACCCAAGTAGCTAAAGGATAGTTTTTTTGCACCTCGTAGCCTGACGGCGAAAAAAAGGTTAGTAATAATTCATAATTGGGATATCGCTGTTTAATGGCTTCTAACAGTGGCCTGCCTTGCTCAAATTCGCCCAAACTGCTACAATGTACCCAAATTATTTTTGTGTCTGCATTTGCTGAAAAATCTGATAATTGTTGGAAAGTATTTTGCCGACCATTCCACCACAATTGCGCCTTTGGATGATACCATGCAACCATCCGAATGACCATTGGATACAGTTGCGTAAAAAGAAAATACAGGAATTTCAAAAGGTTTTTTTTTCAAAATAACAACAAATTAAACAAACTGCTTGCTTACGTTATTTAGGTCCGATTTGTATAGGTTTTTCTATTAGATTTGCCGCAACAACACATGCATTATGAGGCCAATACAAATGGTAGATACCAAAAATCAGTATCTAAAAATTAAAACAGAAGTAGATAGTGCCATTCACGAAGTATTAGATAGTGCCGCATACATTAATGGCAAACCGGTTCAGGATTTTACGCAATCGCTCAACCAATACATTGGTGCTAAATACACGGTTACTTGTGCCAATGGTACCGATGCGCTGCAAATAGCCATGATGGCATTGGACTTGCAACCCGGCGACGAAGTGATTACGCCCTCTTTCACTTATATTGCCACTACCGAAGTGGTAGCCCTACTCCGCTTAAAACCCGTTTTTGTAGAGGTAGATACCCAAACATTTTGCATGGACATTGATGCTTTGAAAAAAGCCATTACACCCAAAACCAAAGCCATTGTACCGGTACACTTGTATGGTCATGCGGCCAATATGGACGCTATTATGCAAGTAGCGGCAGCGCACAACCTCTATGTTATAGAAGACAATGCACAAGCAATAGGAGCCAATTATACTTTTAGTGATGGAACGGTAAAAAAAACAGGTAGCATTGGACATATAGGGTGCACTTCCTTTTATCCTAGTAAAAACTTAGGTGCTTACGGTGATGGTGGAGCTATTTTTACAAATGATGAGGCATTGGCCACAAAAATGAAAATGATTGCCAACCACGGACAGCAAAAAAGATATTACCACGAAATGGTGGGCTGCAATTCTCGCTTAGATAGCATACAAGCGGCTGTTTTAAATATCAAACTCCAACACTTAGATAGTTACATTTTGGCAAGGCAAAGCGCTGCTGACTTCTACAACAAAGCTTTTGCGCAGCATCCGGCAATCGCAGTACCCCATGTTGCTGATTATTCATCGCATGTATATCATCAATACACACTGATACTATCTGGAGTAAATAGAGATGCACTTTCTGCCTACTTGGCGGAAAAGAAAATACCTTCTATGATTTATTATCCCGTTCCCGGCCACAAGCAAGCTATGTTTGCCTCGTTGGGCACGCCTGTTCATTTGGCTACTACCGATTGGTTAACCGAACGCGTAATATCGCTGCCAATGCACACCGAATTAGACGCAGACCAATTATCGTACATTACAGAAAATGTTTTAGCATTTATAAACCAATAATCTATGAAAATTGCCGTTGTAGGTACAGGCTATGTTGGTTTGGTATCGGGCACTTGTTTTGCAGAAACAGGTAACAAAGTTACTTGTGTAGACATTGACCCGAATAAAGTGACCAAACTAGCAAATGGCCAAATCACCATTTACGAACCTGGGTTAGAAAAAATTTTTTTACGCAATGTAAAAGAAGGCCGCTTAAAGTTTACCACCAACCTTGCCGAAGGAATTGAAGAGGCGTCCATCATTTTTTTAGCACTGCCTACCCCTCCGGGTGAAGGGGGCGCTGCCGACTTAAAATATGTGTTAGGCGTTGCTAGCGATTTAGGCAAAATCATGACCGATTATAAAGTTATTGTAGATAAAAGTACCGTACCGGTGGGTACTGCTGAAAAAGTGAGAGCCGCTATTGCCGCCAATTACAAAGGCGAATTTGATGTGGTGAGCAATCCGGAATTTTTAAGAGAAGGCGTAGCCGTTGACGATTTTATGAAACCCGATCGTGTAGTAGTGGGAACTACTTCCGAAAGAGCTAAAAAACTGATGGGCGAGTTGTATGCGCCCTATGTACGCCAAGGGAATCCCGTAATATTTATGGATGAAAAAAGTGCGGAACTGACCAAATATGCCGCAAACTCATTTTTGGCAACCAAAATTTCATTCATGAATGAAATAGCACAAATGTGCGAAAAATTGGGTGCCGATGTTGACATGGTGCGCAAAGGCATTGGCAGCGATGACAGAATTGGCAGACGCTTTTTATTTCCCGGTATTGGCTATGGAGGCAGTTGTTTTCCCAAAGATGTACAGGCATTGATTATGTCGGCTGAAGAAGTGGCTTATAATTTTCAAATTCTGAAAGCGGTGGAAGCGGTGAATGAAAACCAAAAAATGCACCTGATTCCAAAAATCAAAAGCTTTTTCAACAACAATATTGCAGGAAAGCATTTCGCCCTGTGGGGCTTAGCATTCAAGCCTAATACCGACGATATTCGTGAAGCTCCGGCTTTATACATCATTAAAGCTTTATTAGAGGCGGGCGCTACGGTAACTGCCTTTGACCCCGAAGCAATGCCGAATGTTCAAAAACAAATTGGCAACATCATCACCTATGCCGATAGTCAATACAATGCCCTTGTAAATGCGGATGCATTAATCATTGCTACAGAGTGGTCCGAATTTAGAACACCCGACTTTGAACAAATTGATCTACACCTGAAACAGAAAGCCATTTTTGATGGTAGAAATCTTTTTGACGTACAACAAATCAGAAGTTTGGGTTACCACTACGAAAGCATTGGACGCAATTAAATCTTTTCATCTTTCTTAAATCCACACTATGTCTGCCAAAAGAGTTTTAATTACCGGCGCCGCAGGTTTCTTGGGTTCGCATCTTTGCGATAAATTTATCAAAGAAGGATACCAAGTAGTAGGTATGGACAACCTGATTACCGGCGACCTAAAAAATATTGAACATCTATTCGCATTACCGGAATTTGAATTTTATCACCACGACGTATCAAAATTCATTCATGTACCGGGTCCAATTGATTACATTTTACATTTTGCTTCTCCTGCAAGTCCTATCGATTATTTGAAAATTCCAATTCAAACATTAAAAGTGGGTTCGCTTGGAACACACAATTGTTTGGGTCTTGCAAAGGCAAAGGGTGCTAGAATGTTGATTGCTTCTACAAGCGAAATTTACGGCGATCCGCTTGTACACCCACAAACGGAGGAATATTGGGGAAATGTAAACCCTATTGGTCCACGTGGCGTATACGACGAAGCCAAACGTTTCCAAGAAGCTATTACCATGGCTTATCATACTTTTCACGGTTTAGAAACACGCATTGTTCGCATTTTCAACACCTACGGGCCACGTATGCGCCTCAATGACGGTCGTGCCCTGCCCGCTTTTATTGGACAAGCTTTGCGTGGGGAAGATCTTACCGTATTTGGAGATGGCAGCCAAACACGCAGTTTTTGTTATGTAGACGATTTGATTGAGGGCATTTACCGATTACTACTGAGCGATTATGCATTGCCTGTTAACATTGGCAATCCTAACGAAATCACCCTACTCGACTTTGCAGAAGAAGTGCTTAAGTTAACCGGATCCACCGTTAAAATTGTGCACAAACCATTACCCAAAGACGATCCCAAGCAGCGCAAACCCGATATTAGCAAGGCCAAAGAAATATTGAATTGGTCGCCTACTATTGATCGTGCCGAAGGCTTAAAACGCACTTATGCCTATTTTAAAGCACTGCCTGAAGAAGAATGGAACAAACAACCTAAAGAATTTATTAGTTCAAAATAATGACACACAATACCTCTTTTGCAAGTACCCCATTGACACTAGGCGTTATAGGCCTAGGCTATGTAGGCTTACCACTAGCATTGGCATTTGCCCGAAAAACAAAAGTCATTGCCTTCGACATCAATGTACAACGCATTGCTATGATGCAGGAAGGCATAGACCCTAGCAACGAATTGCCCACGGAGGCATTTCAAAACTGCGACATCGTTTTTACCCATTCGTTAGAGGAACTACGCAAAGCCAACTTTTATATTGTGGCTGTGCCTACACCGGTAGACGAACACAATGTACCCGATCTTACCCCCGTGTTACGAGCATCTGAAACCGTGGGTAACGTATTGAAAAAAGGTGATTATGTCGTATTTGAATCTACTGTATACCCCGGTTGTACAGAGGAAGATTGTTTGCCTATAATTGAAAAAATCAGCGGTTTACAAGCTGTAACTGACTTTAAACTTGGTTACTCTCCGGAACGTATCAATCCGGGAGATAAAGAACACAC
>JAIXOS010000415.1 GCA_027486695.1 Chitinophagaceae bacterium
GCTACTACTCTATTGCTACCATCGGTGTACCACAATTCGGTAAATCCATCAGCTTTTTTAATTACAAAATCGTTTCCGCTGAGCGTTCCTGCCGTTAGGTTTAGGGGAAAAGGATAATCGTTTACCTTGGTTATCAATTGTCCTTGGTTGTACACAGCATACGCATAGCGGGCGTTCAAATCAGTAGAAAAGTCTTGTACTTGCTTAAACAACTCCGGATACAAGGCCTCACTTTTATACTGCTTAGGTTGAATGTACACATAAAAGTATCCTAATGTATCGTTCGCATTCTTTAAAACCGATTGGTATAGGTAGCACATTTGATTTTGGCTGTTGTGGTAGCTATACAAACCTGAAGCATTGCTGTGCCGCAATTGTTTTTGAATGATGTTGTAAAATACCGAAAAGCCAATGCTATCTTGGTTATACAATGGGCGTTTAGCGTAATCGAAGGTATAAATACTGGTTTCGTAGCGGTTAAGGTATCCGTTGAAGTTGGTGCTGATTAAACTATCTTTCAAGTATTTATTGCTTACTTCGTTGGTAAAGCCCTCAAAATTGCGCGATAATGCGGCACTGTCAATACCTGCCACGGCCATTGTCAAAAGGTTTTCGCCGTTCGGGTCGCTTTGCATAATCAACCGTTCGGCCATACGCTTACGCAAATCCAACTCCACTACTTTGTTTTGGTACATCACTAGGGCCGACACACTCAAGGCAAATATCATGACCCAAAAAATAAAAAACGACGACTTAATGATGGGACCATACAAATCGGCTCGCCGATAATTGAGCAACAATAAAAACAAAAGCAACCACCCCACTACTACCCAATTGATACCCACACTGTGTGACTGCCAATTAAAAACCTGCACCCCAAAACCAACTACCACAACCAACATGAGTTGCCAACCGACCGTAATACGCAACTGCCACAATATTTTAAACAGGATATTGGAGAAATAAAAGAATATCAACACCAAAAAACTAAGTATGATAAAACTGACCAAACTAAAAACGTTCAGCGAAAAAAAGTTGGCCACATCGAACGAAACCTTACCATCCTGCACCAAGCTTTTGA
Source organism: Chitinophagaceae bacterium (assembly GCA_027486695.1). Taxonomy (GTDB): domain Bacteria; phylum Bacteroidota; class Bacteroidia; order Chitinophagales; family Chitinophagaceae; genus Parasediminibacterium. Next base: position 1,082 of record JAIXOS010000415.1, read on the forward strand.
TGATGTTGGTAATGAATAATGTAACACCTACCCAAACTGCCACTAAACCAAAAGCATACCCCAATGCATAACGGGCTACCAAGTGGCCTAGTTTGCTAGCCGGTGCATATACTTTGTAAAAACCCACCAACCAAAATACCAAAATCACATTGATGAGTAAGTCGCCCAAAGAGGGATGTAAAAAATTGGATGCATACACCGACGGATCGAATAACGATAACCGACTTTCGTCTAATGGAAAATCGCATACATAAGCCGTGGCACGCAACAGCAACAAACACGATAGCAATAATAAAAAAGCTACTTTAAATTGTTTTTGTGCTACTATTGTTAGGGCTACTTTGTGTAAATACACAAACAATACAAATACCGAAACTGCCATACAAACAATTGTAAACCAGTGGTATGGCCAATTTACTTGGCTTTGTTTTTGTTTTAAAAAGCAAACAATTTGCTCGTTGTCAACTTTAATGGGGTACGCTTTGGTATCGGTCGATAGCTCAAAATAATTATCTACGCCCTTAACGCCCTCTAACTCGCTTTGCAAATAGTTGTTTTCAATAAAATAATGCCATCGTACGGGCAAAATCCCCACCACCACATAGCGAATTCCACCAATGGTGCAAGTATGTTTTTTTACTACAAACGAGCCATTTTGGTACTCAACAAAATAAGTACCATCGGGTTTTTGCAGTTCTTGCAAATTGGCCAAAAATCGGTTGTTGTTCCAATATTTTAATACCGGAGGCTGCAATGCTGTACTTGCATATACCAACAAACCAAATGGCATATGCGCATACTGTTGTTTCAGTTGCAATTGTTGGTCGCCGGCAAGCAACGCCACCAATTCCGGCCGTGCTACCAAGTTTAAAAATGCTCGTTCATTCACCTGCAACTGTTGCTGTATTTTGCCCGCCACAGTAGGCAAACTATTGGCTTTGCCGTTGTTTAAATTGTATAACAACCCTACCGCATACAATAAGGCAGCTACCAATAACAACAAAAAATGCTTACGCAAAGCCTGTTTCAACAAATGGATCAAGAGTGGTGATTATTTAATTGTTTTACCTTATTCCAAAGGGCATCCATTTCGTCCAAAGTCATGCCGTGCAAAGCTTTTCCTTGTTCAGCAGCTATTGTTTCCATTTGCTGGAAACGACTAATGAATTTTTTATTGGTTTTTTCCAAAGCCCCTTCTGCATCTACCTTCAAAAACCGTGCGTAATTAATCAAACTAAACAGCACATCGCCAAATTCTTCTTCTATATGTTCGGCATCGTTTGCGCTAACGGCTTCCTGCAATTCGTTCATTTCTTCGTTTACTTTGGCCCAAACATCTTCTTTGTTGTCCCACTCAAATCCTACTTGCTTCGCTTTTTCCTGTATGCGTGTGGCTTTTACTACCGCCGGCAAAGCCTTTGGCACGCCCTGTAGCACACTTTTTTTCGATGTATCTTGGAGTTTTATTTTTTCCCAATTGCGCTTTACATCTTCCTCATCCTGAACAGTTACATCGCCATAAATATGCGGATGCCGGGTAATTAACTTGTTACTTACGCCTTCAATTACTTCCTGTAGCGTAAATTGACCTTGCTCTGCCCCTATTTTCGAGTAAAACAAAATATGCACCAACACATCGCCAAGTTCTTCTTTCACTCCTGCAAAATCATTGTCCGTAATCGCATCGGCAAGTTCGTAGGTTTCTTCAATACTCAACGGACGTAACGTGGCCATTGTTTGCTTTTTATCCCAAGGACATTTTTCCCGTAAATCGTCCATGATGCTTACCAATTTCAAAAAACTATCCGCTAGTGTTGCCATTGTGTCAATTTATTTTTATCTATAATACTTAATCACCATAATCTATTCCTTCGTCGCGTTTGCAATACCCTATTAAATATCTACTAAGTATTGTTTTTTGGGCGTTCCCCTTCGGGTCGGGCTTTTCGCTTTTACTCCTCGCCAACACCTTTCAGGATGTTGGCTGTGGGGTAACCGCTGCAATCCCATAACGCATTTCCTCAGTTCGTTGTTTCTTTACTGCCCGATGCAATTACCCCTGTCAAGCGCACAAAACTTTGCATTTCTGTTATTGTTAGCCACAGAGCCATTATTTTTGGCAAAAATTAATACCCCAACCCATGAAATTGCTCGCCGTTTGGTTACTTCTTGCTTGTGCTTGTACCGCAAAAGGCCAATACTACTTCAACGATATTATTGGTAATCAACAAAGCAATCAACAGTTTAGGCTGCTAAAAGCCAACCACATATCGGGTGTAAAAGCCTTCAGCTACAACAACAGCAACAAACTTACCGATAGTTTTAATATAGAACAAAACCTAACCGAAGATGGCAATGTATTGGTAACCGTAACCGAAATACCGAATACCGCCCCATCTACCTTAATTAGTTATTTTCAACACAATAGCCTCATTGGCACTATCAACAATGTTGGTGCGATAGAAACCAAAACACAATACACTTACAACACCGACTCCCTATTACAACAAATTCACGCCACCACCAAAGACACCGTTTACCGCAATTACAACAGTTCTGAAACCCATATTTGGCAATACAATACTGCTAAAAAACCCATGCGGATGCTGAAAATAAAAAACAGTAAAGACACTACCGCTGTGGAATTCAAACTCGATAGTGCGGGCAATGTAGCCGAAGAACATTGGTTTACCAACAACCGCGAAACAGAAGTGTACTACTATTACTACAACCCTCGCAAGCAACTAACCGATATTGTTAGGTATCATTTAAAAATACAAAAAATGATAGCCGATTACCTATTTGAATACGATGCAGCCGGTAAAATAAGTCAAATGTCGCAACTAACAGCGGGCGGAACCGGCTATTTGGTATGGAAATACAGTTATTTAGCAAATGGTTTAAAAGAGCGTGAAACATGCAGTAACCAAAACGATGTATATATTGGCCGAATAGAGTACGGCTACCAAAAACAGCCCTAACTAAGGACAATCGTACCAAGTTTTTGGGGCCTTAGGTGGTTTAGGCGTATAGTGTAGTGCCACATAACCTCCTGTATTGCCCGCATGCAACTGCCCCGTTAGCAACGACAAACGGTGTACGCCTACTAATAAAGGACCCAATTTGGCCGCTGCCCCTACCCAAAACTGACCGCTATTGTTGTATTGCATGGGGAAAAAGATACCCCAATTGCGCGTTTCCCAACGGGGTGTTACTGTCAAAAACGTCAGTTCGCGCGAAGCGCCTTGTGCCCTATTCATGGCTTTGTTAAAATTGATGCTTGCTTGGGCATTTACAAAAAAGTGGCTACCTAAATTTTTATCTACCGACAACAACATTCTTGTAGGCATTGCCACATAAAAGGGTGTTTTTAAACTATCAATTTGACCAAAATAAAGTGCCAAAGAATCCCTGAACTTTCTCAAATCGGTATAATTACCAAATTGGTCTTCCAAGTTGACCGTTGTTGCTTTTAATTGGGGATGGGTAACATGAAAAGCGCCGTTTGTTGGCGTAAACGTATTGCGCCCAATATCCAATATACTAACCCCCAATTTCCAACTGTATTCGCCCGTAGGCTGCGAACCAACACTGTAAAAATCGGGCTGTTGCTTAATGACCCATTCCATACCAAAACTCAATGAAGTATTGCGATGGGTTTGTTTAAAAAAACTATCAACAGCTGATTTTCTTTGATAGCCTTCATTTGTAAGCAAGTCGTAGTTGGAGGAATACATGGCACTAAAATCGCCACGGGTCATGTAAAAACCGTACAAATTTTGATTGAAATTCACTTCACTAAACGACATCTGTGAACCCTGCATAAAGCCTCCTGAAAGGCTTCTCCCAAACGAAAGCGTTGCCCCTACGCTCCATTGGTAAAAATCGTTGTCGACCAACATATTGGCGTAATTCACGTATGCCTCGGCCCAAAGTGCATGCGAAAGCGAAAAAGCCAAATCGGTGTACGGATTGTATTTCAAAAACTTATTAAAGTTGTACAGCGTATCTTGATAATTGATGGCTGAAGTTTGTAATTGGCTGTACGATTTGGCTCGCAAACCTATTGAAAAGGCATTGTGGGCATTGATTTTGTACCTAAAATTCGCAATATCTACATTCACAATATTGGTAAAATTGCGTTTGCCATAGCCTTGTTTGAATTGAAAAGCGGCTGTATCTAAATTAAAAACATGTGGATCTCTTTGCTCGGCTATTGAATTGGCATTGCTTATTTGTACGGACAACAAGTTGAGATCCCATTTTGCCTTTGCACCTACACTGCTTGCCGGATTGTTGTAAATACCCATTACCCCCGCATAATCAGAACCGTTGGTAGCATGGTAGTTTTGAGCCGTTGCAGGTAGAACTAAAACACACAATAGCCAAAGTAAGCTTGTTTTTTTGTGCCAATTCTGTTTCATACACATTGGATTAATTGAACCTTACCTAACATCATTAGTTAAGTAAAAGCTAAAACTATGCCAATGATACTGAAACAACTTGCTTTTTACCAAATTTATTTTGGTTATCTGTTCAAGATAGCGCTTTCAAAATCAGCTACATCTACATAACTTTTCTTTTCCATTACCTCAGCATTGTTGAGCAAGTAACAGGTAGGATTTACCCTTGCCATTGTTTTTAAAACCGTGGCATCGCATTTAAGAATGGTTACCGATGTATTGGATAACAATGCTGCTGCCCCTTTGGCATCGGCCGTAACCACAAAAACAGGTAATTGCTTCGATTGACAAGTTTGCAACAATTGTTGTACTGCGGGTATCCATTGGTTGTTTTCAGACATCGATTTCACCGCTATGAGTACGCATTTACTGTGCAATACGGCTTGGGTGGTATCGTTGTTGTTGAGCGTTTGCAAAGCAAAATCTACAATTTTAGCCCCACCCGTTCCTTTACGCACTACTTTATCGTATCGGTTGATGAACAAATAGGTACTATCAAAATCGTCGGGAAAATGGTTGTTGTCAAACTCCACAACCTTTTCATTTTTTTTGTATTGGTAGGTAATCACGGTACTATCGGGAACCGCATTTGGCGGCGGCTGCATTTGCACCAACAAATTATTGCCCTTTTTATAAGGCAAGCAATCTACAACCGGTAAATGTTGGCCTACATACCATTGAAAATACACAGTAGCGGCAAAAGCTATCAGCAACAAGGGGATACTTATTTGGGTTTTGCATAGGGGCTTCGTTTTCTTGGCTTGCCACAATAAAAGCACACTCAATGCAAGTAATATCAAATCTTTCGTAAACGATTGGGCAGCGGTTAGCGGCAAACAATCGCCAAAACAACCGCAGGTTTTTATTTTACCGCTAAACAGCGCATAGCCGGTCAAATAGGTAAAAAAAACAATTAGTAGCAACATACTTTGTGCCATCCGCTGCATTTGCCAACCAATAATCACGGCTACGCCAAGCACTATTTCAAATACATTCATGGCTTCGGCCACCAATAGGGTGTATTGCTCAAACGATGGCCATCCCCACACTTCAAAAAACTCCTGCATTTTATAACTCAATCCCAAGGGGTCATTGGCTTTTACCAATCCCGAAAAGATGAAAAGGATGCCCACCAACCAGCGTACCAACAGTATACTCCAACGCATAAAAAACTATTTTTCGGATTCCAAAGTAGTATCGTCCATCAATATCAATGCAAATACAGCATAATTCAATATATCCACGTAATTAGCATCTATGCCTTCACTAATCAGTGTTTTGCCATCGTTTTGGAGTATTTGTTTAATGCGCATCAACTTCATCAAAATCAAATCCACAAAACTTTCCTGACTCATACTGCGCCATGCCTCGCCATAATCGTGGTTTTTGTTCTGCATCGTACTTTTGGCAAAGTGTACTTGTGCTTTGTACAATTGCTCCACTTTTTCCGCTGCTAAATCTTCTACCTGTGGCTCACCTAGTTGTAATTGTGTTAACCCAATGACTGAATAATTGACAATGCCTTTAAATTCGGAAGCAATGCTATCGTTCACCCGTTGGCTTTTCTTTTCCTGAATGGTGCGTATGCGTAGCGCCTTAATGAATATTTGGTCTACTACCGATATGGTGCGCAACACCCGCCAAGCCGTGCCGTAGTCCGTTACTTTTTTTAAAAAAATACTGCTGCATTGTGCCACTGCCTTATCATAGTCGTTGTTGGTATCGCTCATGTATATTACAATTAGTTCTTACTGAATTTATTTATGGAAGCCCATCAATACAACATTCATCAACATCCGTCCCGCTATTCGCTATTACTCCGCCACGTACCCTACACACACCACCCTCAGCGGGGTAGCCGCTGCTATCGGGGCTAGGTTAACCAACTTTCACGTATCTATTGAACTGCAAAAGCAAGGGTACGAACACTATTTTTTATCGTGTTAACTTGCCTAGGCAGATTGTATCTTTGAACGCAACGCAAGATAAACAATAAACAAAATGAATTACGCAATCAATTGTAAAGGGAAAATTTTAACCATTACCCAACCAATTGTGATGGGTATCATCAACACCACTCCCGATTCATTTTTTGCCAATAGTAGGGTCATTAACATGGAGGCGGCTGTTCAGCAGGCAGCCAATATGATACAAGCCGGTGCTACCATTTTAGATATTGGCGGCCAAAGCACCCGACCGGGCGCTACACAAATTGGTGCCGCCGCCGAAGCCGAACGGGTAGTACCTATTATTGAGGCCATTCACAAGGCTTTTCCGGATACTATACTTTCTGTAGACACCTATCATGCCTATGTGGCTAAGCATGCCGTGGCAGCGGGTGCATGTATGGTAAACGACATCAGCGGCGGATTACTCGATACAGACATGTTAGCTACCGTTGCCGAATTGCGTACACCCTATATTTGTATGCACATGCAAGGTACTCCCGAAACCATGCAAACACAACCTAGCTACCAACAGATAGTGACCGATGTGCTCGACTATTTTATTGCCCGCATAGGCGCATGCACACAAGCGGGTATTCATGATGTAATTGTGGATGTTGGCTTTGGATTTGGCAAAACCATTGCACACAATTTTACTTTATTAAAACAACTTTCTGCATTTCAAATATTGCAAAAACCACTATTGGTAGGCTTATCGCGCAAAAGTACCATTTACAAAACCCTGAATATTACTGCCGAGGAAGCATTGAACGGTACAACGGTATTGAACACGATTGCCCTACAGCAGGGTGCTGCCATATTAAGGGTGCATGATGTAAAAGCCGCTTGCGAAGCCATTACCTTGCTGAAAGCGATGGAGGAGGCTTAGAGCCTATTTGAAGCCATGCTTCTTTTTGGCTGCAACTGCATTCATTTTTTCGCTGAAAATAAGCTATAACAATTCCAAGAAACAACATTTAGGTCGTCATTTCAAATGTATACTCTTTGAAATAATTAGGTGCGCTATTGCCTATCATAAAGGTGCAGGGGGTGTAAAAATGGAGATTGCTTCGTGCCTCGTAAATACGAAACCTCATTTGCGTTGCTAGACAGCTAGTAGTTCCAACTTACAAAACATATACGGCTTCAACCAATACCCTACGTTCTTTTTTTGTCAAGAAAAAAAGAGGGCTAAGTAAATTCGGGGGCATAACGCTGAAAAGAGAAGGGGAAACCCATTAGAAACTTGCTTGCTGATACAAAAGCAGAGATTACTTTGTGCTTCGCAACATTTGGCGGCATCAATTCATTACTATTTTGAACAGCATACATCATACATGGTGTATTACTACCAAAATTTAAACAGGCGCTTAATTATTTTGCAAATACCTTATTTGCCTTGGTGTTAGCCGTTGCGGAATGGCTTCCGTTCGTTGGGCTTGTACTTGTTGCACTTGAATGGCCACTACTTTTATAAACACCGAAATACCCGATACCGCATTATCGTTTTGCAAGCAAAAAAACAAGTTGCCTTTCATGGGTGGCATGCGGGCAAAATCGTTGATTACCTTGCCTTTTTTTAGGTAAGCCAAGGGCAATCCTTTCGTAAACTTGTCCAATTGCGCACTATCGTTGAGGATGTAATAATCCACATCTTCCCCTTTTTGCAATTGGGTTAAATACGATGCCGACCCTAAAGCCAAAGCCGCAAGTGGGCCATAACCCGGCAGGTGCGACAACCATTTGCCGGCGGTATTGGCTAAGTTGGTGGTAGCTTTTTGATAAGCCTCCTGCCCTTCTTGGTCTACACCAATGTAATAACTCCATGCCACTGTATTGGGCGGCAACACCACATTGCTGGTGGTTTTATTGCCGTTTTTGTTCAGCATTGAATGTACTTTGGCTACGGTACTACTTACTGTTACGATGGACGTATCTTGTTTGGTATACCATTGGGTTCGGTATTCATAGGTGGTATCGTATACCGTTTTTTGGTATACCTGTGTATTAAAAAAGGCCGTTGCGGCACTTGCGGGTGTGCGCTGTAAAGTAAGCTGACAAATTCGCCCCGACAACAATGCGCTATTGACCAATTTGATGCAATAAATACCTTGCTGTGGAATGAGGATGTGTTGGTTGTTTTCGAACGAGGTTTGGTATGCTTTGAATATGGGCGATTGTGCGTTGAGTGGGGTGATGCTGATTTCTTTTAATTCTTTCCCATTTTGCTCGCTGAATTGCAGTCCCACTTTATCGCCTGCGGCAAAACCATAGTACAAAACCACTTCGTCCGATGCGACTACTTTGATGGTGGTTTGTGCCACTACAATTGGTGCTTGTGCTGACACTTTTGCTATATGCAGTAAAGCTAAAAAATAAACAAGTGAGATCGTTAACTTCATAAACTATATTTAACAAATGGATCTGCACACCCATTCAATAAAAGGATGCGTCGCAAATATACACCTTGGTTTGCGTGGTAGTCAATAACCGTTTAATCAAGAAGCAAACTTGAGGACTGCAACCAAAAAATGAGTTTTTTAATGGCCAATTGACAATGAAACAATCCAATTTTTACGATTTACTTTTTATGTGCACGAAACTAGATAGAGATTATAAGAATATACAACTTCGGTTTTTGCAAACCATTTTTGCTAGTAAATAAACACATCCGTTTCCCTTCTTACCAACGGAACAGCCGCAACTTCAAATATATTTTGATTATTAATAGTGTACTTTTTGTTAACAAGTGCGCAGTTGTACCTATAAAATTCAACACCTGCGAAAAGACACAGTTGAGCATTTGCATTTATTGCATTTGATTTGCTTTACAATTAACATATACATTATTTTTACATATGCGGCTTTCGGAAAAATGATTA
>JAIXOS010000454.1 GCA_027486695.1 Chitinophagaceae bacterium
AAAACTGGTATAATTTTTTTCCCGTCATATCGGCAAATTCCGTCGGTTGTTCCAAACCAAATATTACCCGATTTGTCTTCCAAAATTGACCAAATGGAATTGCTGCTTAGTCCGTCTTTTTTTGTAAGTTGGGTAAATGTTTTTCCATCATAACGGTAAACACCATCTCCTGTTGTGCCAAACCAAAGGTTGCCTGCCTTGTCCTCTATACTACAATGGATATTATCACTCTCAGTTGAACCTTGTGTTTTTAAAAGTTTAGTGTTTTCTGTCGAAATTAATTTTGGTACAGGTTTCTTTTCTGCTTGCTTTGATGATTGTCCGTTGCCGGAGGTCAAAAAAGCGAAGACCAAAAGCAGAGAGCTCATGATTTTATATATGAAATGTGCGGTCAAGTTGCGTTCGTTGTATTTTTGAAAGTTTTAAATCTGCCGATGCTTTAGCTGTTGGCACTTTGTCAAACATTGTTGTCCGACAAAAAATCTATTTTGCTTATTTAGCTGGTTGGTTACGTTTATTTTTGGATTTTGAGTGGTTGTTTTTGTTAGCAGGGGGTCTATGCAGAACTGAAGATATCATTTTGGGCGATTTTAGTGGGCTTTTTTTTCTTGTATTCGGTCAGTAATTGTTTGAGGTTTATGTAGTTGAAGAGATGCAATTTAAAGAGCGTTATAAATACACTAAACGCCATTTTGGTGTTGCTATTTTGGTGTATGACGGATAGTAATAGCAGCGCAATCAACGCCATCCAAATTTGAATTTCGATGGCATTTTGATTGTCTCCCACAAAGTATTGTAAAGGAAAATTCTGCTTCAATTTTTTAAAAAACAACTCAATTTTCCACCGGTATTTGTATAGCTGTGCAATTGTTTCAGCGGCTAATTCAAAGTTATTGGTTATAAACTCATAGCTTCTATTCTGTTTTTCATCATACCAAGCAATACGCCGCAACTTCAAGGTTTGTGGGTTGTTTAGCGAGTCCTGATAGCTTTGGGTGATAATGGTTTCTTGTAAAATATTGGGCGAAGTGGTATCGTCGTGCAAACATTCTAGCACCACTTCATACACGGCATTGTCTTTTTGTCGAGTAACGAAAAAGATACCTTGTTCTGTAAATTTTGCATACTGTTTATAGTTGTTGTATCCTTTGTCAAAGACCACATAAGAGCCTTGTGGCAGTTGTAATTTGCGGTAAATGTGCTGGTCGTGATCGGCTGCTGCCGAAAAATCCACAAAGTGAGGCATTAGCGAACTCCCGTGTAATACGGTATTCTTTTTGATGCCCCCTTTCTTCTTTCCATAATCCGTATGCCTTCCACTTGTTTTAAGAATGGCTTTAAAGAGACTGAAAACAGTAGCATCCATCAAAAATAGCTTGTCCAAAATAGATTTTGCTAAAGTGCTGTCCGAGAAACGGGGCTTGTACAAAGCGTACAGTGCTTCATAAATAGATTTGAACACATCGGCAGGTCTATTTTTATTGCCATCACTTAAAGTGCTGCGAGGAGGCACATAATCAATACCCAAATGATTGAGCTTGCCTTGTGCAATACCAAGCCCTGCCTCAATTTCACGAAGTGAAGTGCTGCCTGTAACTACACAATACAGCATTGCTATAAAATGCTCATAGGTCTTTAAGTGCTTGTAATAATAATTTGCTTTGCTCTTGTCGATTACGGGACGCAAAATCGACTTATTGCACAAAAAAATTAACTGAGAAAATAAGTGCTGTCCGAAATAATTGTTACTTTGATTCATTGTTTTAAAGTGTGGTAACTTCAAAACAACAAAAAGGGACGCAGAAATGCTTCCCTTTTAGCTTTTTATCGGACAACAATGATCATAATCCTCAAAATAATTATCGTATTCTAAATCTAATGATTTTTCCTCAATAAAATAGAATCGACCTTCAGAAAATATCGCAGTAAAATATTGGTTAACAACCTCTAAATTCTTTCTATATTTCCATTTTACAGTTATACTTTGCTTATTATCAATTATTAGATTTGAGTATTCTTTTGAAATTGTCTGAAATTTTTCATTTTTCGGGTTTATTAGATAGTCAATGATTTCTTTTTCTCTTCCTTCGGAATTAGCAAGAATAACGTTTGTTCCTATTGTTAAGGTAAATTTAGGATGCTGAAGTGGTAAATTATTTGGAGTGAAAATGAAATTATTATTCATTTTTGACATTATCTGGAATTTTTTCAATCCGTTAATTTTAAAGAAAAAAGCTTTCTCAAAATTTAAATCACAGTCTCCTTTCCATCTTATAGAATTAATCAATGATTTAACTAATTCTATATTTTTATCGACATCAGTAACTGAAATTGTAATAATGGCTGACTCTTTATTATCTCCAATTGTTGTCATGAAATTAGTTACAATTTTATTGTTTTTATTAATATCCATTTGAATAACAGTGTTTTTGGCATTAAATCCTGTTGCAATTTTACATGGATATTGGGGCGTATCAAATTGTTTTTTTACTGATTCAATATTTTCAGGTGCTCTAAATCCAGAAATTAGTATATTAGATTTACTGACAATAAATCCAGAAGGGTCATATGAATATGAAAAAGAAGCGGGTAAATCTATAAAAGCGTGTGTTCCATAAATTTGTTTTTGTACTGATTGCCCGAGACAAATAGACGAATATCCAATTAGAAAAATAAATATAGGTAATTTCATGCTTGAAAATTTTATTAATAATCCTAAAATTTTAAAATAGCAATCTAATTTTGGCAGAACTCATAATATCGGCTAACGAACAAGGCTTGGCGATGGTGGGGCATTGAGTTGAGTCACGCTTGGCCGTCTGCCGTTGAATAAAGATATAAAAGTTGAGCTTAAATTGTTGCTGTTCGGTTGCGTTCTGTCGAGCTGGAACCGAAGTTCAGTAAAGTTCCCAAAGTTGAAATACGAGTTTTGTCGCCCCCCACTATTGCCAAACCTCGTGTTGTAGGCAGTATTATATTTTGATTTTAAAATTTATGATAA
>JAIXOS010000470.1 GCA_027486695.1 Chitinophagaceae bacterium
CTATCCGCTGCAATCGGGGCTAGATGGGCAGCTATTGAAACACATAGGAACTTGGGTATAGAAAAGCAACTTGCAATTTTATTCTGTAATTAACATGATTATCTGATTCGTTTTTTTAAACAATTAATTTTATGAAAAAAATATTTTATTCTTTATACCTGCTTATGCCTTTTTGGGCAGCAGCTCAAACCGTAAGCACCGATATTGCTAAAGCACCTATTCCGGGGCCTGCACCGGTTATTAAAATTGGTCAACCCGCTACTTTTACTTTGCCCAACGGGTTAAAGGTTTTTGTGGTGCAAAATACCAAGTTGCCACGCGTTTCGGCTACGCTTACCATTGATAGGGAAGCCATTGCAGAGGGCACTAAAGCGGGTTATGTGAGCATGGCCGGTCAATTATTGCGTAGGGGAACCCTCAAACACAAAAAGGCCGACCTTGATGAAATCATTGATTTTTTAGGTGCTGAAATTGAAACCTCCGCCACAAGCGTAAGTGCCAATTCGTTGAGTGCCAATTTTGCCAAAACCTTTGAGTTAATGGCCGATATTACTTTGCGTCCATCTTTTCCTGCGGATGAATTGGAAAAAATTCGCAAACAAACGCTTTCCGGTTTGGCACAAGAAAAAGAGGAGCCCAATACCATTTCTAGGTCGGTGATGAACCAGCTTTTGTATGGCAAAAAGCATCCTTATGGCGAAAAGGAAACCGAAAAAACAGTAAATGCCGTAACTGTTTCTGATATTAAAAAGTATTATGCATCCTTCTGGAAACCCAATATTGGCTACCTCATTTTTGTTGGCGATATTACAGTAGAACAGGCCAAAAAGTTAACGACAACTTATTTTGCAACATGGAAACAAGGAATTGTACCTGTACAAAAGGCGGCTTTTCCACAAGCACCTGCTAAAACCTTCATTGCTATTGTAGATAGACCTGCATCGGTGCAAAGTACTATCCGCATTGCGGCACCTATTTCTTTAAAACCCGGTAGTGCAGATGCTATTGCAGCTAGTGTAACCGCAAGTTTGTTGGGCGGAGGTTCTTCTGCAAGATTATATAAAAATTTACGTGAAAAATATGGCTTTACCTATGGTGCATATGCAAGTATTGCCGAAGACAGACTTGTAGGTAGTTTTAGAGCTACCGCATCGGTTCGCAACGAAAAAACGGATAGTGCCATTGGACAGTTTTTGTACGAATTTAATCGCCTACGCAATGAGTTACCTAACGAAGAAGAAGTAAGCATCATCAAAAATGAATCGAATGGAGCTTTTGCACGCAGCTTGGAAAATCCTGCTACAATTGCAGGCTTTGCATTAAATGTAGCGCGTTTTCATTTGCCGGTTTCTTATTACCAAAATTATTTGACCAATTTGGCATCTGTGAATGCCGCAACGGTAAAAGCTATTGCCAACAAATACATTCCTGCCAATAACTTGGTGGTGGTAATTGTAGGAAATGCCAAAGAAATAGCCAAAGGGCTAGACAAATATGGTGAAGTACGTTATTTTGACGCAGATGGTAATGCCGTGGCTGCTCCAAGCGATAAAAAAGTAGATGCATCAATTACCGGTGAAACCATTATTGCCAATGCATTAAAAGCAAGTGGTGGAAGTGCTTTAGCCAATATTAAAGATGTTACCACATCGGGTACCGCTAGTGTAATGGGGCAATCCCTTGCTTTTGGTCAAAAATATATTGTACCGGGTGTTTTTGTACAAACCATTAGTATGCAGGGGATGACAATCATGAAACAAATGGCTAAAAATGGTACTTATTCTGTAATGCAACAAGGAAGTGAACAGCCTTTGAAAGACGACGATAAAGAGGAATTGGAAGAAGAAAGCAACCTTATAAGTGAGGCCTATTTTGTAAAAAAAGGTGGATATGTTTACACCGTTAAAGGGATAGAAAGTATTGATGGTAAAGATGCTTATGTGGTAGCCATTAAATCGCCTAAAGGTCGTGAGTTTACCAATTATTATGACGTGGCAAGTGGGTTAAAAGCCAAAATGACCGTAAGCCAAGAAGCAGGTGTTAATCAGAAAATGTTGGTACATACTTATTATAAGGCATACAAAAGCTACAATGGGGTTCAATTGCCTGTGAAAATGTTGATTGATCAAGGTCAATTAAAAATTGATTTATCCATTACTGAAGTATTGGTTAACCAAGGACTAAAAGTAGAAGATATCAAATAAAAATTTTGTTTTGTTAAACAGACAAGCCGACTAACAACTATGCTAGTCGGCTTGTCTGTTTTTTACATTGCCTCTTTGTGTTTTCTTCGCTTTAGCCGTTTAATTATTTCATACCAAAGCACCGAAATAGCTCCTGTGATTGCGCTAACACAAAGGTTTAAACTGCCGATTGCTTCAAATCCAAAGAAGTTACTGGCATCTTTTTGTAATAGCAATATTGCAGATAACAAAATGGTTATGCCAATCATAACTAGTACCAAATTGTTTTTGTTTTTAAGCGAGGTAATGATGGAATAATAAAACGATCTATTAACCAAGGTTAGGAAAATATTGGCCGTAATGAGCGTAACAAATATCATGGTTCTGGTAATGCCTTCCGACGCATGGAGGTTATTTGCCGCGTATTGATATATAATCAACAATCCAATGGTAATGGCCAAACCTTGTACTATGCTCGTCATCATTTCGCTAGTGCTGAAAAATGTATTAGTAAAAGGTCGGGGCGGTTGCAGCATTGTGTTCTTTTCCATGGGTTCGTTTTCATAAATAATGGAACAGGTTGGCCCCATAATAAGTTCTAAAAAGATGATGTGTACAGGAGAGAAAATATTTGGATATACCCAGCCCAATATCAACGGAATAAATACAATTAATACAATGGGTATGTGAATAGATATAACATATTGGATGGCTTTTTTGATATTTACATATATTTTTCTACCCATAGCAACGGCGTCTACCATGGCTAGTAAATCGTCGTTTAGCAATACAAGTGTCGCAGCCCTTTTGGCAATTTCTGTTCCTTTTTTTCCCATTGCTACGCCAATGTGTGCCGCTTTTAAGGCGGGGCCATCATTCACACCGTCGCCGGTCATTGCTACAATGGCGCCATTGGCTTTTAAAGCTTCAATCAAGCGTAGTTTTGCTTCGGGAAACATACGTGTAAAAATATTATGTGTTGCCGCAGCTTCTGCAAACAATGGATCACTCATTTGCATAAGGGTATTGCCTTCTATGGGTGTTTCGGTACCTTTAAATCCAACTTGCTTGGCAATAGCTACGGTAGTGGCCGTATTGTCGCCGGTAACTATTTTTACTTGAATACCCGCTGTGTAAAAACTTTGTAAAACTTGCGCAATGCTTTGTTTGGGGGGATCGTAAAAAGCAATTAGTCCACGCAGCACGAAAGGGAAATCCTGTTGATTTTCCGGATAAGTGGTGCCCGAAAAAAGAGCATCTGCAACGGCTAAAACCCTATAACCTTTATTGGCCAATGTTTGAACGGCCTCAAGCACTTGGTTTTTTTGATTATCAGTAAGTTTTGTAACATTTAATAACGCTTCAGGTGCTCCTTTGCAGGCAACAATTTGTTTGTTGTTGCCTGTAAATATGTGCGTCATCATTGGTGGAGTACCCGCAAGTGGATATTCATGTATTAGTTTCAGTCGTTTGCGTTCATCAATAGATAAGTGCTTTGCATAAGCGGTATGTAGGGCTACTTCCATTGGGTCAAAGGGGAGCGGCTCGCTAGCCCATACGGCGGTGGCCAAAAGTTTGGCAGCCTGACTACTAATTGGGGCTGATAATTTTTCATATTCTTGGTTGTCCCAAACATACATTTCCACCAATTCCATTTTGTTTTCAGTAATGGTACCTGTTTTGTCGGTACAAATCACGGTAGCGCTTCCAAGTGCTTCTACCGTTTTGGTTTGCTTTACCAATACACCCATTTTCATCATTCGCCAAGCACCGAGTGCCATAAACGTAGTAAATGTAACCGGTATTTCTTCCGGTACTATGCTCATGGCCAATGTTAGTGCTTTTAATAAACTATCTAGAAAAAGGTGGCTACGCCAAAAATTCAGCAGCCAAACAATGAAAAATACAATCAAGCCCACGATCATCATTTTGGTAACAAAACGATTGATTTGCAATTGCAAAGGCGTTGCTTCTTCAATAATGGTTTCTAATCTTTTGCCAATTTTACCCAAACGCGTTTCATTGCCTATGGCAGTTACTGTACAAAAGGCTTGTCCGCTAGCCACAGTAGTACCTTTGAAAACGAAACCGTTATCGCCTGTTTGGTTTTCTTTTTTGTTTACGGCCATTGATTCGCCGGTTAAAATAGATTCATTTACCGAAAAATCATTGGCTTGAATAATTAAACCATCAGCAGGAACTGGAACGCCTTCCTCAATTAACATACAATCGCCCAAAACCATTTCCTCAATTGGTATTGTTTGAATGAGGTTGTTGCGCAATACTTTTGCCAAGGGAATAGATAGGTTCTTAAGGGCATCAATGGCATTTCTGCTCTTTGATTCTTGGAATAAGGAGATGGCCGATACGATGAAGATGGCAAAAAACATAAACAATCCATCGCCAATTTTGCCACTAATAAAGTAGATAACGGATGCAGCAATTAACATCAACAACATAGGTTCTTTTAACATCTCTGCAATGGAATGAAGCCAACCGTTCGTTTTCTTAAAAATCAATTCATTCCTGCCATGTTGTTTTCGCGAAGCCTCAACTTCTTTGTCTGAAAGTCCTTGAAAAAGTGTATGTGTATATTCCATGAAATGTGGTTATTGTTGGTTGATTGGAATTGATTCAAGCAAATTAAATGCTTCATTTAAGTAAGTAATGGTATCGGAAGCAAGCATAGCTGTTCTTCCTATTGCCGCCGCAGCTTTATCGCCGGCCATGCCATGCACCCAAACGCCAATGATAGCAGCATGTGCTTGGTTATACCCTTGTGCTAATAAAGAAACAATAATACCCGTAAGTGCATCTCCACTTCCTCCTTTGGCCATGCCCACATTTCCGGTACTATTAAAAAAAACTTGTCCGTTGGGGAGTGCAATACACGTATATGCCCCTTTGAGTACGACAATAATTTGATGGGATATTGCAAATTCTACTTGTAACTGATGACGTTCCGCTTCATTCTCAGTTGCATGGGTTAATCTGGCGAATTCTTTTACGTGTGGGGTTATAATGGTATTTCGAGGTAATAGTTTTAGCCATTGTGGATGTGCGGCTATAATATTAATAGCATCTGCATCAAGCACCAAAGGTTGTGTTGCACTTTGCAAAAGTTGAAGCAACATTGCTGCCGTTGCGGGCTGAGTGCCTAATCCGGGGCCAA